>JAKUTA010000119.1 GCA_022447885.1 Candidatus Poseidoniales archaeon
GTTCCATCGGGGCCGCGCACCGACAGGCCTCGGGTGCGGTTCGCCTCGATGGGAAGCAGACTGGTGTAACTGATGTTCGTGTCACTGTCGAGCGTCATCGTCAGCGAGAGCGAGCCTGCATCCGAGCCGAGCGCATCTTCGGGAGCTGACAGCTCGAGCACCATGCCCCAGGTCTGCCCCACTCCGATGTGCACTCCACTGGAGCCGCCGGGCGTGATCTCGTTCACCGTCCAGTTCTGCGGCAGTCCGGTCGGGTTGACAGAGAGGGTCCACTCACCAGCCAGCCGTCCAGTGGATGTGACCACCAGACTCGTCTGGATGCTGGAGCCCGGGTCGACGCGGACCGGGTCGGCGGGAATCGCGATCGACACAGAATATGGCTCGACGATGACCAGCGGAATGGTCTGCTGATCGTTGTCGTGGCGCGCCTGGGTGATGTTGGTGTCCGGGTCGAGTTCGATGCGCGCCGTGTGGCTGCCGAGCGGCGCGCTGAGGTCGATGCTGAAGCTGGCGAAGTCCCCGTTGCCGGTCGGTGAGACCGGGTCGAGTGAGTCGATGCGTTCGCGGTGGATCTCGACCCCGTCCCAGTAGAGCACGGCGTCGACAGCGGCATCGGTCGTTTCGGTGCCCACATTCTCCACGTAGGCGGTCAGGGTGAACGTCTCTCCCGGGTCCGGCTGGCTCGGGTTGAACTGGATGCCGCGACCGTCGACGAACGGGCGCACGTCCGCACGCGCACGCGAGACGAGCATGTCACCGATGAGCACGTCGAGGGCCCCATCTCCGTCGATGTCAGCCAGTGCCGGTGCAGCCCACGCTCGGTGCGGCAGTGACAGTTCGGTGACCCAACCTTGGCCGATGCCCGCCTGAGTGCCGGACTCCCCCTCCCATGCCCATAGTTCGCGCCCGAAGGCGACGAGGATGTCCGGCTGGCCCTGCCCATCGAGATCCAAGGAGAATGGTGGTGAGACGGCGATCTCGTCGTTCAGGTTCCCTCCGCCACGGTCGAGCACATGTGACCACGCCTTCGTCGGAGATTGCCCCTCGGTGAGGTCGTGACAACCCAACATGCCATGCCTGTCGGCATCCAAGCGATACCAGGTGACCCAACAGACTCGGTCATGCACCCCGTCGCCATCCTTGTCCACTGGGTGCGGCGGTGCGTCCGCGAAGCCGTTGGTGGCGCGGAACTCCCACAGCATCGTGCCATCGATGATGTCCCGGCCCTGGAACTCTGCGCCATCACCAGTGCCACCGCCGTCGACGTCCGAAGGAATGGTCACTATCACCTCTGGCAGCGGGTCGTTGTCCAACTGAGCCAACACCGGGCCCGGGAGCCGGATGTGCGGTGCGTCGGTGTTTCCATCGAGGTTGTTCAGCGTCTTGCCGCCCCACTGAGGCGCACCGCTCGCACCGTTGAGACGCCATAGCCACATGTTCCCGTCATCGGGGTCGATGGTGGTGAGCAGCACGGCGGAGTTGGTGTCGTCGATCTGCACCCAAGCAGCGTCGGAGGGGAGTTCTCCATTGTCCAGAGTCACCTGCCAGAGGGGATCGGGAGGGCCACCGAAGACGAGGGGGATGGCGGCGATGACCGGTTGTTCGTTGGCCTCGTTGACCAATGAGAGCACGACCTCGGGCGAGCCGTCGAGCTGCAGGTCAGCGATGAGCAACTGTGTTCCTATCTTGTGGTTGGCCCAGATGTACGGAGAGGTGGTGGTGATGGCGAGGGCCGGGTCACTCCACTGCCACAGGCGTTCGCTGGTGTGTCCCCCGCTGTTCCAACCAGCATCGTTGCAGGAGAGACTCGGCGACCAGAGTTCCAGGGTGAAGGTCCCTTGGGCATCGTAGGCGACGACGATCTCCAATCTGCCATCATCGTTCACATCGACGAGCGCTGGTGCTGTCTTCACCGGGTCCGTGGCGCCGAGATCCACCTGCCAGGCTGTGCGAGAATCATCTCCGTCGACGATCTTCATGATCGAATGAACGCTGCCACCGACATCCTGCTGGTGGATGAACACCGGCATCAGCCTGCCACCGGCGCATCTCTCGGATGCCTCTCCGGTGACGTTGATGTTGGCGGAGAAGTCGCCCACCGGAACCGCCAGCGAGTCGACTCCGTAATCCTCGGCAGCGTAGTGACGCCAGTTGAGCGCAGGCTCGTCGATGGTGGCCAGGGTGGTCACTGCGGACACCTGCCCTTCACCAGGGCCGCCGGTGGTGGAGTGGGCCGGTGCGCTCATGTTCCGCGAACCGTAACGACCGAACTGCGGCCAATCCTGTTCCCCGTCCACCCACGGTGTCTGCCCGCTGCGGGCAGCTGAATCCGAACCGTCCGAGAGGACGATGATTCCAGAATCCACGTAGGTCGCCACAAAGCAGACCTGCAACAGCAGCAGGAGCGAGAGCAACAGCGCTCTCGGAGCCTTGGAGTCCCGGGGACGGTTACGCCCAGCGATACGCACAGACTACGGTGCCTTTCCGTCACCTATTCAACCTTGAGTCGAGACGCGACTCACAGAACGGCGTTTGTCTCGCGTGTGACCCGTACCGGGTCACGTGTTCTCGCACAGGTCTTAAATGGGGGCGGTCGGTCGGCGGCTCGCTGGGAACCTCTCCTCTAGAGGCGCTGCCGATGAGGGACGGGAGGGTCATGAGCCCTCTCGTCCCGGCGGGCGTCTCCTGAGGCGAGCAGAGCCGGAGGCAGACTGAGATGTACACACTCGAGATTCGCGAAGACACGATCCGCATTCCTGCGGAATATATTCGAGAGGGCCACTCATTGAGCCAGCACGTCGATCAGTTGGCACACAGCGCGTTCGAAGGTCGCTTCGACGATGATGGAAACTTCATCCTGGTCACCTTCGACCACGAGATGCTCGGCCGCGGCCGCATCATCCACGGGGATGGCGCGATCTACCAGCGAGTCCGCTTCAAGGCCGTCCTGTTCCACATGGACAGCAACGAGGTCGTCGACGGCGCCGTCTCCGAAGTACACGAGTTCGGTGCCTTCGTGCAGATCGGTCCGGTCGAGGCGCTGCTGCACAAGTCGCAGATTCTCGATGAACAGGTGAACATCAACATGGCCCAAGGTCGCATCGAGGGTGCTCGAAGTGGTCGCTTCCTAGAACTCGGATCACCGGTGCGTGCTCGCATCGTCACCATCTCTCTCAACCCGCACGACCCGCGTTCGAGCAAGATTGGCCTGACATGCAAGCAGACCGGGCTCGGAGCGCACGACTGGCTATCAGAGGACAGGGAGGAGTGAGGGTGGCGAAGAAGGTCATTTTCGCATGCGGCGAGTGCCATCGTATTCTCGAGGAGGGGATCGACGAGTGCAACGCCCATCCAGATGCTCACTGCACCGGTGACTGGCAGGGATATGTGGTGATTCTCAATCCGAGCCGCTCGGAGATCGCGAAGAAACTCAATGTCGAGACCCCGGGCAACTACGCACTCAAGGTCAACATACGTTGAATGGAGGAATTTGGATGAAGGTGGTGGAGAGGAAGGAGAACCCGTTGCTCAAGCGGGTCGAGATCCGCTTCCGCTGGCGCCACGTCGGAACAGCCACTCCCTCTCGTGCCCAGATGTTGGCCGCTGTCGCCGCGGTGGAGCCGGGCAGTTCAGTGGAGAACATCATCGTCAAGGAGGTCAGCACCCGCTTCGGGCAGCCGCTGACCACCGGTCTGGCATTCATTTACGAATCCGCTGACGCACTCGCCAACGAGCCCACCTACATCCTGTCGCGCCAGAAGTCTGCTCTGGGATTGTCGGAAGAGAAAGAAGCCGAACCTGAGCCCCCCGCTGAAACTGAGCCGGAGAAGGCAGACGCGGGAGAGGCGGAAGCAATCGAAGAGGTCGCGACGGAAGCGGCCGAGGTGGCTGGAGGTGAGGAGTGATGTCGAACAGGGGGCAGTTGTACGTGGTCGAGGGCGACAAACTCGTGCGCAAGAACGAGTTCTGTCCACGTTGCGGTCCTGGCGTGTTCCTCGCCACCCACCACGACCGCCGATCATGCGGCCGCTGCGGATACAGACTGGACAGCCTAGGTGATGTCGCACCCTCTGAGGCCGAAGCATCACCCGAGGAGCCAGCAGATGCACCAACCGAGTCACCAGCCGAGGAGGCACCAGCCGAGGAACCGGCCGAAGCACCATCCGAAGAAGCAGCCGACCCTGAAGTGTGATGCAACACTCAGAATTTGAACGGCGACCATCCGCCGATGTTGTCGAGCACCATCAACCCCTCAGCGTGGCCGAAAAGCGCCATGCCGATATCCGGGCGCCCCTTACGCCTTAGTCCGCGCTCGTTCCAGCGGAGATCCTCTCGCCATCCGGCGCACGACCAGCCTCCGTCGATCCACAACGCGTCGCTGACAGGTCCCGTCACGTGCACGCTCTCAGGCTCCCCCCCAGGGGTCCAACGGGCCATTCTCTCCGGTGCCGATGCGAGCAGCCATTCTCCGTTCTCGGACACCCATGCCGACTCCAATCGTTCGCGGAGGTCGAGACTCCCCATGTCGAGCAGTGCACCGCTCTCCCAGTCGTGGACCGACCAGCCGCCCCCTGCGCTCCATGCCCACAACCTCTCCACGCCATCCGCATCATCAGGTCCTGGTGCTGAGACCAGGCAGACGACCAGTGACCCGTCGGGAACCGGAGCCAGTTCAGCCCAGCTGACCAGTGGCACACGCCAATGCTCCTCTGATGAGAATCCGATGCAGTAGATGCCGCGCCTGTGCATGCAGAACGCGATGCGCTCTCCGCTGCTGACCAAGCCGAGCGGTTCC
>JAKUTA010000012.1 GCA_022447885.1 Candidatus Poseidoniales archaeon
CCGGGGGGGTATTGACGTGGGTGGCACTAACACGGACGCGGTCGTCCTAGATGTCAGCGACCGTGTTCTGGCCAAGGCGAAGACCCCGACGACATCAGACACACAGGAGGGTGTGTCGGCTGCTCTCAATTCGGTGATTCGCGCCCCGAACGTATCCCTTGAACGGATCACCCATGTAATGCTCGGTACGACACACGCCACTAATGCGATACTCGAGCGACATGGCTTGTACCGGGTAGCCGTGGTACGGGTCGCTGGCCCGGCCAGCCACTCGATACCCCCGCTCTTCGACTGGCCCGCGGATCTGAGGTCCACTGTCCTCGCTGGGAAGGTCATCGTGGACGGAGGCTCCGAGTTGAGCGGGCAGGAGCTCGCTGAGTTCGGTCGCGACGAACTAGCTAGGTTCCTGAACGACCTTGGTGAAGAGGTTGACGCTGTTGCCATCACCGGTGTTTTCTCGACGGTGGTACCGGACCATGAACTCGCTGCCGAGGAGGTGGTCGGGGAGGTTCTCGGAGATATCCCCGTTTCGCTCAGCCACGGCATTGGTGCTCTCGGCCTCCTCGAGCGGGAGAACGCGTGTGTGCTCAACGCTGCCTTACTCGGCGTGGCCAACCGGATTGTCAACGGCCTCACCCAGGCGCTGGTAGCTCAGGGCGTTGAGGCACAGGTGTTCATCGCGCAGAACGACGGCACTCTCATGGGTCTCGACTACGTGCTCAAGAACCCGGTTCTGACAATCGGTAGTGGCCCTGCCAACAGCATGCGCGGCGCCGCATTTCTAACCGGTGTAACTGACGCCATCATCGTGGACGTGGGCGGCACTTCGACTGATGTCGGTGTAATGAGCCGTGGTTACCCGCGTGAGTCGAGTTCTCCAGTTGACATTGGCGGCGTCCGGACCAATTTCCGCATGCCCGACCTAGTAAGTGTGGCCCTCGGAGGTGGAACAATCGTCCGGAGGAGTGGCGACGGATTGGCCGTTGGTCCCACGAGCGTCGGGTATCGCATCGGCGAGGAAGCCATTGTCTTTGGAGGGTCGACCAGCACCCTGACCGACGCCGCAGTCTGGGCCGGTCGGGCCGCTATCGGAGACCCGTCGCGGCTGGTCGGGAAGGATGACGAACTCGAGGAAGCGCTGGCGGTCGCCGACCAACGGCTCGCCGATGTGATCGACGCCGTCAAAACCTCAAAGGCGGACGTCCCCCTGGTAGCAGTCGGGGGAGGCAGCATCCTGATACCCGATGCAATACCGGGGGTCTCAATGGTGCAGCGACCGGAGAACTATGAGGTGGCGAACGCGATTGGGGCCGCCATAGCGTCTGTATCGGGGCAGGTAGACCGGGTATACAAGCTTGGTGAGAACAGTAGAGAGGAGGCGCTTAGACAGGCCTCTGAGGCGGCTCGGATGGAGGCGGTTGCCGCAGGCGCTGATCCGGGCACCACCGAGATTGTCGAACTCGAGGAGGTTCCGATGGCCTACCTCACCGAGCCGGTGGTGCGGATTCGCGCCAAAGCTGCCGGGAATCTCGGGGTTCAATGACACTCATGGCCGAAAAGGACTGTTGCGTCCATTCGAGAAGAAAGGAAGATGGAAATGACTGATACATACTCACCGGTGGGTGTGATCCTCCACGGTTCGACTCCACCCGAGGAGTTGGTTGACCTCTGCCGGTTGGTCGAAGACTGCGAGTTCGGTGAACTCTGGTTGAGCGAGGACTATTTCTTCCTAGGGGGGATCTCTAGTACCGCCGTAGCTCTCCAATCGACCGAACGGATTCCCGTTGGCCTAGGCATAATCTCGGCTGTCGTCCGCCATCCGGCGGTCACCGCAATGGAACTCTCGACCATCGCGCGCCTGTTCCCGGGTCGAATGATGGCCGGGATCGGCCACGGTGTTCCAGCTTGGACCCAACAGATGGGCCTGTACCCGGCGTCGCCCCTCACCTCCATGAGGGAGGCCGTAACGGCCATCCGGCGCCTTCTCGAAGGGGAAACCTTGACTGAGGAGGGTGACTACTTCAGCTTCGAGGAGGTTGTCCTCACCCACCCAGCAGAGGGGTACCGCTCTACTGCGGGGTGGTCGGGCCGAAATCCCTCGAACTCTCAGGAGAGATTGCCGACGGAACGGTGGTGTCGGTAATTGCGGCACCGCGGTACCTCGAGTTTGCCAGGGCAGCAATTGCCCGTGGTGCTGAGATCAGTGGCCGCGACGCGGATCAGCATCGTCTGCCAACATTTGCCCTTTACAACGTCGATACTGATCGGGAAAAGGCTCGGGAGGCGGCTAAGGCATTACTCGCCTTCTATCTGGCGGCCGTAGGCCCGACCGCTATGACCGGTGTCTATGAGGTAAACGACCAGTTGTCGGACATGATTTCTCGTGGCGGCCCGGATGTCGTCGCGGCTGAGATGCCAGAGGAGTGGCTCGACACATTCGCCATTGCAGGTGAACCTGACGAATGCGCCGAGAAGATCACGGCTTTGCTCGGAGCCGGAGCGACAAGTGTGGTACTCGCACCCGTGCCAACGGACAACAATCGTGAACTGATCGAGTTGACCGCATCGTCCGTTCTTCCATTGCTGTAGAAATCGATCCAAGAAGGAGGATTTACTTATGAGCGAGAGGATTGTCTTCTTTCTCACCAAACTTTCCAGCGAGGAGGAACGTGATAGTTACGAGGCCTGGGTCCGTGAAACCGATGTACCGACCGCCCGAGGACTGCCTGGAGTGAAGAAATACCGGGTGGTGAGGCTCGCAGGCCCAGTCATGGACGGTGTTGGTACGCCGTCCTATGACTACATCGAGATCATTGAGGTGTCAGACCTTGAGACCTACCAGGGCGCTCTCGGTGGTGTCGACCCCGAGTTTCTTGCCCAGTTCCTAGGGTTCATCGGCGAGTTCGAGAGTGTGCACGGCTGTGTAGTGGAATGACCGATCCGGTGCGCTTCGGTCTCGGTGTTCCCACGGCCACCGAGGGGATGATGTACCCGGTTCCCTACGCGGGAATCGAGGATGCCGTCCGTCTGGCGACCGAAGCCGAGGCGCTGGGATACGACTCGGTATGGGGAAACGACCACGTGTCCACCCAGGGCTACGTGCGTCGTGAATACGACCAGCCACCCTCATTCTTCGATCCGTTGACCTACCTTGCCTTTGTTGCCGCGGTAACCGAGCGCATCCGACTGGCGACATGTGTTCTTGTGCTGCCGTTTCGCCACCCAGTCCTGGTTGCCAAGCAGGCAGCGACCTTGGACCAGCTATCCGGTGGCCGGTTCGTCCTTGGGGTTGGTGTGGGTGCCTACCGTGAGGAGTTCGAGGCGATGTGGCCAGAACGGGTCCTCCACCGTGGCCACTACGTTGACGAGTCGGTCGAAGCCCTAAGCCTGCTACTGAACGACCGGAGGGCGACCTATACCGGCGACTTCGTTGCCTTTGACGATGTGGAGAGCTTTCCTAAACCAGTGCAAAAGCCCCTCCCCATCCTCTCGGGAGGGAACTCACGGGCGGCTCGTCGTCGAGCAGGCAGGTACTGCAACGGCTGGCTTCCCGCCTGCCTGACACCTGCGGAGTATCGGGACGGGCTGACGGAGATACAAGAGGAGGCAATGCGGGCCTCGCGGAGCCTGGACGGGTTCGAAGCGGCGATCCAGGTTGCGGTCTCGGTCGACTCAACCCACGAGGTTGCAGTAGAGCGATTCAGATCATCCCGGATCTACTCGCACCTTATGTCGCTGTCGGATTCGACCATGCAAGGGCGGCTTGCCGACGACCTTGAGGACCGCAATCTTGTCGGCACTCCGGACGCTGTGTGTGAGAAGGTCTCCCGATACGCCGAGGCGGGTGTATGCACCCTCGCCGGCCTGCTCTTCGCGACCGACACTGTGGAGGCGACCCTGGACGCTATGGCTATGTTCGCGGAGGAGGTTGTCGACTCATGGACACCGTGACCTCGGCGACGACTCAGCGGCTCCTCACGGAACTCGAGACCAGTTCGCTCGATGGCCTGGTGGTTAGCCATCCGGCCAACGTCGCCTACGCAACGGGCTACAGGAGCGTGGCCGCCGGGATCATGCTGGGTGCCCGTATGGCGGCTTGTGTGACCCCTGACCGCCGTGTCTTAGTCGCCTCGGCCTCCGATGCGGCTGCCGCTCTCGACACTGGAATTTTCGCGGAAGATTACGTGCCTTTCGGGCGGTTCTTCTTCGAATCTGCCGAAGGAAATGATCCCGCGGCATCCATGTCTGACGTGAACGCCAATCTTGAGTCAGCGATGGAGGAGGCCTTCGCCCGATCGGGCTTTAGAGGAACGGTTGGAGTTGATGCTCTCGTCCCCGATCCGATCCGTGGCCTTCTTGAGCAACAAAAAGGCGTGGAAAGGGTGGTGGAAGCCGACGATTGGATCATGGGAGCCCGCGCGATCAAGACCGCTCCCGAGGTGGAACGAATGCTCTCGGCGATCCGGTGCACCGAAGCCGGTATTGAGCGGGCGCTTGGAGAAGCAGGTCCAGGCGTCACTGAGCGCGAACTGGCCAGCATCATTGCCCAGGCCATGGTGGAAGGAGGAGCGGAGCCCCGGTTCCTCGTTGTGACCACCGGGCCGCGCAGCGCTCTTTCCGATGCTCGGGCGACCGATCGGGAGTGGAACCCGGGTGAGCTCCTGCGCTTCGACGTCGGCTGCACCTTCGACGGCTACTGGTCCGACATCGGTCGGACCGCGGTGCTCGGAGAACCTTCTTCTGAACAGGCCCGCTGCTACGCTGCGATCCTCGCCGGTGAGGGGGAACAGCTCGACGCTGCTCGACCGGGGATGACCGCTGGCCAGCTCTTCGATGTTGCTGTTCAGGCTGTTGAGGCGGCGGGCCTCCGCCCTTACCGTCGCCATCACTGCGGCCATGCCATCGGAAGTGAGGTCTATGAGCGCCCGATCGTCGCCCCGGGCTCGGAGGTCGAACTCCAGCCAGGGATGGTCTTCTGTGTGGAGACCCCCTACTACTGCCTTGGCTGGGGAGGGATGATGGTCGAGGATGCAATCCAGATCACTGCTGACGGCAACCGGCGGTTGACTTCCCTAGATCGTTCGCTTCGAGTGGTTCCTTGCTGATGGGCGCCTACGTGGGTCATCTGGCCTGCCCAAGGTGTCTCACCGAAGTGGCCGAGGCCGAGGCGTTCTGGGGATGCCCCTCGTGCCAGAAGGAAGGCTTGGCCGTCAACGTCCACCCGGTCTACCGGCTTGACGGGGTCTCGCTCGAGGCGGACCAATCCGCGACTGGTCTACTCCGCTACCGCGCCCTTCTACCCCTGCAAGAAGGTGTGACTTACTTCAGCCTCGGCGAAGGAGCGACTCCTCTGATCCATCTTGGCAAGATCGGTGAAGAGATTGGTCTCGACCAGCTCTACGTCAAGGACGAGACCCAGAACCCGACATGGTCATACAAGGATCGTCTGGCAGCGGTGGCCGTGAACCACGCCTGGGGATCGGGAGCCGAGACAGTGGTGGTGGCGACTACCGGCAACCACGGAGCCGCAGTTGCCGCGTATGCCGCTGCCGCCGGGTTGCGTTGCGTTGCGCTCACCTTGGAGAGCGTTCCGTCGACCATGAAAGTTCTGATGCAGATCTATGGAGCACACGTAGTTGCCCTCTCCTCAGGTCCCGAGCGCTGGGAGTTGCTGAGGAAGGCAGTCAGCAAGTTTGGTTGGGTACCAATGTCTAGTCTCACTGATCCGCCAATTGGCTCGAACCCATTCGGGATCGAAGGTTACAAGACCATCGCCTACGAGTTGGTCGCCTCACTAGGACGACAGCCCGACGTCGTGGTCGTACCCACAGCGTATGGCGACGGCCTCGTCGGAATCCACCGAGGATTTCGTGACCTATGCGAACTGGGTGAAATCGAGGTTCCACCCAGAATGGTGGCCGCTGAACCGCTGGGCCCCTACTCAGCATCACTTGCCACAGATAGCGAGACGCCAACCAGTGTTCCGCTGCAGCCCAGCGTCGCCTTCTCGATCGCCAGCCCGGTCGCGACATACCAGGGGATTCAGGCGATCCGCCAAAGCGGTGGCACATCGGTCGTAGTGGGGCAGGATGAGAGGATCCTGGCTGGTCAGCGCGAACTGGCAACTGCCGGTCTGTACCTAGAGGCCTCCGCCGCAATCAGCCTTCCAGCTGTCACCGAGCTTGTTGCCACAGGGTGGATTAGTGGTAGTGACCTTGTGGTCTGCATCGGCACCTCTTCAGGGCTGAAAGACACCGACGCCACAGCAGGGATCTTGGCCGAAGTTCCCACCATTAGGCCCGATATTGACGATCTCTGTATGGCCATTGGCGGTGCGTGAGCATGGCATACGGGGGTGTCGCCACTACAAGAGAGATCGTGGATCGCTTCTATTCGGCCTTCCTTGCTGGCGACCCAGAGGGCATGCTCGATCTGATGTCGCCCTCGGTGAGAGTCCGATTTCTGGGTCAGGCTGACCTAAAGGGAATAGAGGAAGCGAGAAAGTTCTTCGCATTCTCGGGTGGTCTTCTGTCGAACCTGGAGTTCCAAATCGAGGAACGGATTTTCGATGGGCAGTGGGCAGTTGTGCTTTGGACTGAGACTGGGTCAGTCACCTCGTCGGGCGAACCATGGGAGAACCATGGTGTCGATGTGATCCGCGTTCACGACGGTGAGGTCACGATTGTTCATGAGAACAACGACGTCAGATTGGTGCGAGCACACTTTCCGCGATTCGATCCCCAGTCCTGAGTCGGCTCAGACAATTGGGGTGAAGTCGAGGTCATATCCGAACGCTCTAGGCCCCACGACCTCAAGGGCCTTCGGCGTCTTAAGTAGTTCGTGACACGGAATGGTCAGTACGTCTGCCCGGAATCCGTATCGCACGACTTCGGTGGTCAGCGGCTCTCCTCGGTCGGTTGACACCAAGGTGATGAGATCGGGAACAACGACCCTTGGCTCACCATCTTCGAGGATCACGAGATTTTCGTTCTGGAACTCGATCCGGATGACCCGCTCCAGGTCATCACCAGTGCCTTCAAGGATCAGGTGACCCTTCGCAAACCCTCGCGTCGTCCGCCGTTCGAGATCAACGACCTTTCCTCTGAGATACCGGCACCCGCCAGTGACCGAGATGATCGCCTCGCCGGGGTCCTGATGGGCCCGCCTCGCGTCGAGGACTGCCACACCTATGCGATAAGCGAGCCGGAGGGTATTTGGGATAATCGTCCGACGGCAGTGGGTCCCGTCCATCGGCGAACTAGCAAGACCCGCATGGCCACCCATCTCGATCGTCACCGCCCGAGCAATCTTCTCCAGCCACTTTGCGTCAGTCACCTCAGACAAGATCACTCGGTTTCCTCGTTCGTCTGCCAGCGCTGCTGGGGCGGCGCTACCTCCGTAGATCAAATACGTGGTCATCTGCAGTTCGGGAAACGCTCGACCCATCCCGTCTCCGTCCACTACCGGGATGTCGAGTTTGGCGCCAACCACGAGTGGAGCCATCGAGTTTCCGCCGCCCATCTCGAAGGGAGCAATTGCATCAAATCGGTAACCGAGGTGCTGCTCCATTGCCCGAACCGCATTAGCCTCCTCGTCGCCCTGGGGCAACTTCTCGTAGCTCACCACCGGTGAACCCATACCGCCAGACACGATCAACCGCTGGTCATCAAACACCTCATCGGGATCAATCACCACGACCCTGCCTACCTTGCGAAGAGCTTCCCGAGCCCGCAGAAACCCCAGATATGGATTCCCACCACCGCCAGTTCCGAGAATCCCCGCGCCGATGGCGATCGGCTCAAGATCCTCCTCAGTTACCTCCCACATACCACTTCCCCCCGACCCCTGCGCGGCAAGCGAATCCGTACTATATATTTTCTGGTGGCGCGATCAGGAGGCGACTTGCGTATCGAACTCACCGTTAACGAGCGCAAGGTCATGCTTGACGTCCCGCCGAGCGAAACGCTCCTCACCAGTCTGCGCGAACGACTCCACCTCACAGGAGCAAAGGAGGCCTGTGTCGAAGGTGAATGTGGAGCCTGCACGGTCCTCCTCAACGGCCGGCCTGTCGACTCGTGCATCTACCCAACCGCCGCTAGTTCCGAAACTCAAATCACCACCGTGGAGGGACTCCGCGGTACTGATGGGAAGCTCTCACCGCTTCAGCAGGCCTTCGTCGACCACTTCGCCGTTCAGTGCGGGTTCTGCACACCTGGCTTGTTGATGACGCTCAGCGCCCTCCTAGCCAACAATCCCGACCCCAATCGGGCGGAGATCCAGCAGGCCATCGTCGGGAATCTCTGCCGGTGCACAGGATATGTGCAAGTTGTGGAAGCTGTTGAAGCAGTCGTTCGAGAGGCTCAGAGATGACGACAGAGATAGGACAGTCCTCAGTTCGCAGCGATGCCGTCACCAAGACCACTGGTTCCGCCATGTTCGGCACCGACATCGCCCTACCTGGGATGCTCCACGGCCGACTACTCCGATCACCGGTCCCTGCGGGCCGCATCGTGAAACTTGATCTCTCGCAAGTTGTGGCGGCACCAGGAGTCCACGGTGTTTCAACAGCCGCTGACGTCCCAGACAGACGGTCGGGACTCGTCCTGCTGGACGCACCCCTCTTCGCCAGCGATTTCGTGCGATACGAAGGTGAGCCGATCGCCGCCGTTGTTGCCGAGACTAGAGAGCTTGCAAATCAGGCCCTGGAGTTTGCCGTCCTTGAGATCGAAGAGATCCCAAGTGTTACGGATATCGAGGCGGCGCTCGCTCCTGATGCACCACTTGTTCATCCGGACTGGGAATCGTTTGACACTTCTCCGGGAATGACCTGGCCCAGGTCGGGAAATGTTGTCGCAGAGAGTTTTGCCGATCCAGAAGGTGTCGAAGAGGCATTCGAGAAGGCCGCGTATGTAGTCGAGGATCGGTTTGAGACGGGACGCCAGTACCAGGCCTACATGGAGCCGAGAATGGCTATCGCCGAGTTTGACGGTCAACGATTCACCATCCACGTTGCCCATCAGTTCCCCTACAACGTCCGGGACCGGGTAGCAGGGGCCCTCGACCTCAGCCCTTCCCAGATCCGGGTGATCGGCCACCACATCGGTGGAGGTTTCGGGGCCAAACTCGACACCGGGCTCGAACCATACGCAGCTCTGCTCGCCCGACAGGTGGGTCGGCCAGTAAGGCTGGCCAACGATCGTCCGGAAGACCTCCTGACCTGTCAATGCCGAGAAAACGCGGTGATCAGGATTCGGACTGCCGTGAGCGAAGACGGTGCCCTGTTGGCGCGCGATGTGGAAGTACTGATGGACAGCGGCGCCCACGCGACCGACATCCCCTTCCTAACAAGCATTCCAATGCACGTATTCGGCTCCCTCTACCGGATTGGCCCAGTACGAATCAAGACTCGGGCCATCTACACCAACACGGCTCCGACCGGTGCCTTCAGGGGAGTAAACGGCACCCACCTCTACTTCGCGCTGGAACGTCACATGGACCACATCGCCAATGAGTTGGGTTTAGACCGCCTCAAATACCGACGATCGAGCCTCCAGTCTGACGGAGCACAGTTGCCCACCGGACAGGTGCTGGATGACGCGGGGATACTTTCCGAGGCATTCGATGCCATCGAACGGAAAGCACCCTGGGCGGAGTTGGGCATAGGCCCGAACCGTGGAGTAGGAGTCGCAGCCTGTATGTGGTTAACCAATCCGATGCCGGGTTCCGTCACGCTCAAATTGAATAGCGACGGAACCCTGGGCGTCCTGACTGCCGCGACCGAAAACGGATCCGGAGCAATTGCTACTGGTGTCCGGCAGATTGCTGCCGAGGAATTCGGTCTTTCCGCCGAGCAGGTCATCGTGACGATGCCAGATACCGACGCGGCAGCTTTCGATGCCGGTTCACAGGGAAGCCGCACCACTCACATCGTCGGTCGGGCGGTCCACGAGGCTGCCGTTCAGGTCCGGGCCCGCATCTTCGAAACCGCTGCCAGTCTTCTCGAAGCCGCTGTAGAGGACCTGGAGTTGGCTGACGGGGCGGTCGTAGTGGTTGGCACCCCAACGACGCGAATCCCCTTAGCCGACATTGCCGCAGCCGCTCAGGCCGCTGGCGGCCCTATTAGTGGGAGCGGCTCATACACGACCCCCATGCCTTCAGTGAACCCGACCTGTGCATCCGGGTTGCTCTTCCCTGCATTTCCGACGCCCACCTACCATGTCCATGTTGCGGAGGTCGAGGTTGACCCGGTTACCGGTGGAATTCGGGTACTCCGCTACTTGGTGGCCCAAGAGGTCGGCCGGGCGATCAACCCACAGGCAATACGCGGCCAGATCCAAGGCGGCGTCGCACAAGGCCTGGGATACGCCCTATGGGAGAACCTTTGGATCGATGAGGGTCGGTACATGCAGCGAACCTTCGAGGCATACGGCTTACCGCTGGCGACCGACATTCCAGAGATTGAGATCGTCTTGCTTGAACATCCCGATCCTGCTGGGCCCTATGGGGCAAAAGGAGTTGCTGAACCGCCCATCATTCCAGTTGCCGCCGCCATCGGGAATGCCGTAGCAGACGCGATCGGTATCTCGATCAATGCGGTTCCGATCACCCCTGAACGAGTCCTAGAGGCCCTCGTCGACCTGCGATGACAGGGCGCCTTCGAGTCGGGGTCGACGTCGGCGGTACCAATACGGATGCCGTGGTGATGGCCGGACGCTCCGTGGCAGCATCGGTGAAGGTACCAACAACGAGCGATGTGACAGGGGGGATTCTCTCAGCCCTTACGGCACTTTTCTCAGGCAGTGACCTTGCGACCGCTGACGTTGCTGCGGTGATGATCGGGACCACGCACTTCACCAACGCGATAGTCGAAGCCGACGGTCTCGCTGCGACCGCAGTCATCCGACTCGGACTCCCCGCAACAGCCTCCCTTCCTCCACTAGTCGATTGGCCAGAACGGCTAATCCGGGCCATTGGGGGCCACACCTACATGTGCCGTGGAGGCCACGAGTACGACGGCCGGGAGATCGCTCCGCTAGACCGTGAGAACTTGATTCGGATTGTCGAATCAGCGGCTCGGACGGGTATTCGATCCTTTGCCATCAGTTCCGTGTTTTCGCCGGTCAACCCAGACTTTGAACAAGAAGCCGCTTTAATCATCGAAGAGATTGTCGACGATGCCTCCGTGAGCCTCTCCAGCGAGATCGGAAGGATCGGCCTGTTGGAGAGGGAAAACGCAACGGCTCTGAACGCATGCCTCATAGATCTGGCCAGCCGGATTGTGGACGCCTTTGAGGATGCAGTGGCCGGGTTTGGGGTCAACGCACCGCTGTACGTCAGTCAGAACGATGGCACGCTTATGAGTGCCGACTACGCGAGACGGTATCCGGTCGCCACCTTTGCCTCTGGTCCGACAAACTCAATGCGGGGTGCAGCATTTCTCAGCGGACTGACGGACTGCGCTGTGGTCGACGTTGGCGGTACGACGTCCGATGTTGGCGTGTTGGTTAGTGGGTTTCCCAGAGAGGCATCCTCAACGGTCGACATCTGTGGTGTACGTACCAACTTTCGCATGCCCGACCTCATCGCCATCGGTCTGGGCGGTGGAAGTCTTGTCCGCGATTTGGACCAGCTAACTGTCGGGCCGGACAGTGTCGGATTCAAGTTGCCCATGCGCTCACTGGTCTTCGGCGGTGACACCTTGACTGCTACCGACGTCGCCGTAGCCGCCGGGCGAACCAATATCGGTGACCATGGTCTGGTAGAACACCTTGATCCAGCGTTTGTCTCAAAAGCAATGGCAGTCATGCAGAAGTCTCTAGTCGAAGCGGTCGATCGCCTAAAGATTCGGCCTGGCGCGGTGCCCCTCGTTGCTGTAGGCGGAGGAAGTTTTCTCGTTGACCCTGACCTTCCAGGTACCAGCCAGGTGATCGTGCCCGAGCATGGTCCCGTAGCAAACGCAATCGGAGCGGCGATTGCCCAGGTTGGCGGTGAAGTAGACCGCGTTTTCTCCCTCCAAGAAACCAACCGGGAGACTGTCCTGGACCTGGCCCGCCAAGAGGCGGTTGACCGAGCCATCAGTGCTGGAGCTGCAGCCGACCGAGTAGAGATTGTCGAGTTGGAAGAGGTGCCGCTCTCCTACCTCCCCAGCAACGCTGTTCGGGTCAGAGTCAAGGCAGTCGGCGATCTGGATTTCGCTTGAACGTGGACCACCGAATTTCACTTGACGGGCACACGGCCCTGGTAACGAGTTCCTCCCGGAACCTTGGAGCGGAAATAGTCCGGGTCCTTGCTCGAGCTGGAGCAAACGTTGTGGTGACCTACTTCCAGTCTCGGTCACACGCCGACGACCTGATTCGCAAGATCTCCCGACCGGCCGGGACCCATGTAGCAGTTCCCGGCGATACCCGCACTGCGAACTCAACACGTGCCATGGTGGGTGCCGCCATTGACTCGGCTCCAGGGCCCATCGACATTCTGATCAATAACTCGGGGCCGTTCTCGATGACTCCGTTTGCTGATCTACCGGACGAGGAATGGGACCGCGTTTGGAACGGCAATGTCACCGCGGCCTTTATCGCGACCCAACTCCTCGCACCCGGCATGCGTTCGGGCGGATGGGGTCGGATCATCAACGTGTCAGCTGGCTCCGCCTATATGAGGAACCATTCCATCTACACCCTCGCCAAGGCCGCGATGATCACGCTGACCGAGTCCATGGCGGTGGAGTTGGCGCCCGAGATCACAGTCAATTGTGTAGCACCAGGCCAGATAGCCGAATCCGCAGACGACATTGCCGAGTTTGACGCCTCATTTGTCCAACGGGCCATCGCTCGCACGCCAATCGGACGCCTGGCGACAAGGAATGAGGTAGCCGAGGTCATTCTGAGCTTGTGTGGCCAGCGATTTGACATGGTGACTGGGGCGACCATCCCAATCGACGGCGGCTGGCGTATCAACCGGTTCTGAGTAGTCAAACAGAGGACGACCGCCTTCACCTAGGCGGGAGTTGCCCACACGTGTGAGTCCGGTTTATAGTCTGCTTTTTATAAAGAATGAAAGAATGAGTGTGTCCATTAGTCGCAGACCGTAAATCCAAGTACAGGGGGTAGTAATGAGTTCTCGTCAATCTTTGTTTCGTGTCGCCCGCGTAATCGGCGCTTCGCTGGCACTACTTCTAGTTGCCGTATCGTGCGGTACCGACGAAGAGGAAGGTGTTACAGCCCCTGCGACCACTGCAGCCCCTGCTGCAGCCCCTGCGACCACTGCAGCCCC
>JAKUTA010000120.1 GCA_022447885.1 Candidatus Poseidoniales archaeon
CACAGTCAATGACATCCACGATCTGGACCTGGCGATAATCGATGAACAGAGTCGCATATTCTACTCTGAGACGCACAATGCATCAACGTCGTTCGGCAGGATTCGGGGGGAAACTGATTCTGGATTCTACACCACGGTATTGAGTGACAACTCGACTTCGATCATGGCTTTCAACGCGACTTCGGCCATCGCCGGTCACGATGTTGGAAGTTCGTGCGTGCTATGGAACGGCACGACAGCATTCGGTCGCGTCGCGGGCAATGAAACGGTGCTCACCTACTACGAGCAAGGCGGCAACTCATCCACATACACTCTGTCGCCGGACGCGGCTCTGTCGATCGACATCTCCTGCCGTTCCTCCTCTCTGTTGGTTGCCATGCAGACTCTGACTTCGTACGAACTGATGGAGTACGACGACGGCGTCAACTCCCTCAACTCCGGTTCGGCAACTGTCACATCCGCTGAAGCACTGATTGTCGATCCATCTGCTGGAACCGCTCTGTTCGCAGCAGCTGGCGGAGGATACCAACTCTGTGACAGCAGTATCTGCACACCCATCGGTTCCCTTCCCCTTGCAGGTGGTGGAAGAAAGGGCGCTGCAACGGGTGGTGATGGGACATCATGGATTCTGCACGACGGTGGCAACAACATCGCCACACTATCGATTCTCGATGGAAACAGCACACAAGATGTCTGGTCTCACCGAACATCAGCGACATCACTGCTGGTTCACGCAGACATGGAGGTGGATGATGCTGGGGTGGTGAGATTCGCCATCGTAGAGCAGGATGGTGGCAACCACATCATGACCAGTTTCAGGATCCAACCAGACTGGGACCGTGACTTCGTGCCCAGCCCGTGGGACGAGATGGCGTATGTAGGCGGCCAGTGGAACGACGTGGACAACGACGGCTATGGTGACAATCCTGATGGAGCCGCACCCGACACCTGTCCGTCCACATCAGGAACCAGCCGTAACGGGCTGTTCGGATGCACCGACACCGATGCAGATGGATATGCCAACTCGGTCGACGACTGTGCGCTCGACAGGGAGTACTCATTCATTGACAGGCAAGGTTGTGTCGACCCTGACGCGGATGGCTGGAGCAACAACATCGAGGGTTGGATGTATGGAGACAGAGACCCCCTCAACTGGATGCAGGCGCGTGATGATGACGGCGACTACCGGATGAACAACCACGGACCCGACTGCTGCGGGCCGCTCAGTTCGTTCGACGAGTTCCCGCACAACGGCAACCAGTGGGAGGACCTTGACGGCGACGGCTGGGGTGATGAGTCAGCCTTCGTCGACGGCAACGAGACATCGCGCGACGGCTCAACCGACTGGTCGGGCGATCAATGCCCGGATACACAGGGCTTCTCGAGGTTCGACCGCGGCGGCTGCGTGGACAGCGATGGCGACGGCTGGTCCGACCCGACCTCTGTCAACGGCACCACCCCTGCCTGGGTGTACAACCGCTCACAGTGCCACGCGCCGAGTTCGGACGGGCACGCGAACTGCGCTGACAACTGGCCGAATGAACCTACCCAGTGGCACGACCGCGACGGTGACGGCTACGGAGACAACGGCACTCTCGGAGCCTGGCAACGCGACCGCTTCCCAGACGACAATACCCAGTGGAACGACTCCGATGACGACGGCTACGGTGACAACCCAGCCGGCACCACTCCTGACGACTGCCCGGTGACCGCGGGGAACTCGACTGCCGACAGGCTGGCCTGCCCGGACTCGGATGGGGACGGATGGTCGGACCCCGACTCCAGTGCGCTGGCGCACCCTCTCGGAAATGCGGATTCCAATGCATCCAACCCGGAGCAGTGGCGTGATACGGATGGCGATGGTTTCGGTGATTTCTCCAGTGGCATCAACGGAGACCAGTGTCCTGATCAGTTCGGCTATCTCAACGGCGAACTGGGACGGGGTTGTCCACTGCCCGCGAACGACAGCGACGGCGACGGCATCATCGACGATGATGACCAGTGTCTCAACACCACGATGGGTGAGTCGGTGGATACCACCGGTCCGTGGACCGGCTGCTCTGAGATGCAGAAGGACGACGATGGCGATGGGGTCCCCAACGCGATCGACCAGTGTGCCAACACCACCGCACCACCAGAAGATGTGAACGAGTTCGGTTGCAGCGAGGACCAGTCAACCCAGGACAGTGATGTGGACGGAGTCTACGACCTGAGCGACAACTGTCCGAACACGGTGGCGAACGCCACGGTGGACGAGAACGGGTGCGCTCCCTACCAGCTCGATACGGATGGCGATGGCGTGCCCGACGACGTGGACATCTGTCCAGATACTCCCCAAGGTGCGCAGGTCGACGCCCAAGGCTGCCCGAAGGGTGATGTGGACACGGACAGTGATGGCTACGCGGACGACGAGGATGCATTCCCAGTCGACCCCTCTCAATGGGGTGACTATGACGGGGACGGTTACGGCGACGAGCCCCCCCCTGCCTACCAAGGCGACTCCTGCCCCTCCCTATGGGGCAACTCCACCATCGACAGGTTCGGTTGCGAGGACTCCGACGGAGACGGCTACTCAGATCCCCAAGCGGGCTACACGATCGAGATGGGTGCAGACGCCTTCCCGAACAACCCGACCCAGTGGTCTGACGCTGACGGCGACCGCTTCGGCGACAACCCGAACGGAGACACCCCCGACGTCTGCCCGATAGAAGCGGGAGTCGCCGACGGCCTGCGGGGAATGGGATGCCCGGCTGCGCAAGACGACACTGGCGGCGAACCGGATGACTGCACGATGTACTACGATGACTTCGGGCCGGAGAGCGGCTACCCCGGTGAACTTCCAGATCACGTCAAGGATTGCTTCTGGGCGCAACAGGAGACGGAAGAGCAGGGGCTGTCGACCACCATGATCATCGGTGGTGCGGTTGGTGGCCTCGTGCTGCTGCTGTTCGCCTCGTTGCTGGTGATGATACTCCGCCGCCGCGGCGATGACTACGACGATGATGACGACATGTTCGACATGTTCGACGACGATCACGATACCAAACCTCGCGGGAGGGGAGCGGACAAGGGGATGCGCGGACGGAGCAGCGTAGACGACCTGATGGGGCAGTCGTACCAAGAAGCCGGTGGCTTCAGCGGCCGGCCGGATGTGCGCCCCGGAGAGTTCGGCATTCCCCGCGGAGCAGGCGGTCAGGAGCGACGAGCCGGAGGCGGACCCGGTGCAGGCCCCAGAGGACGGCCCGGTCGGGCACCTGGCAGACAGGCAGGCCCGCCGCAACGGAGCGGCGGCCCGCCAAGTCGAGGTCCGGCAGGACCAGACAGAGCGGGACCCCCCGGAAGGGCGAAACGGGCGAAGAAGGAAGCACCCGCGAAAGCCAAGAAGGTCGCCCGCAGGGTCTCGCCTGAAGAGAGGACGAAAGCAGCGAAACCGTCACCGCGCAAGGTCAAGAAGACGGCGAGTGCTGAGCAGAAGCCGGTGCGCAAGACCCGCGCCGCCAAGCAGAAACCCGCGACGCAGCAGTTCTCCAAGCGAGCGCGGCAGGAGGAAGCGTCGGCTTGGGATGACCTGTTCCAAGGAAGGGACGAGCCGCGCTACAACGAGTCACTTGCACAGGCGAGGGATATGCTGGCGGATGACCAGCCTGAACGGTCCGTTCTGCGCCAGTTGCAAGAGGAAGGATGGAGTTCGCGGCAGTCACGTTGGATATTGGATGCGGCGCAGATGCGCTGATGTCGGTGGATTCAGGCGGCATCAACTTCATTGCATGTGGACGTGGCCGACGCGACAGGAAGGCGATTCGGGGTTCTGGGGATGGCTGAGGAAGGTGAGTTCGATACTCCGGGGGCGAGCCTGCCCGAGGGGATCGAGGTGGACGAGGCGGCCGCTTACTTCGGCATCACCGACTCCAGCGATGTCATCGTACGCCTGAGCCAGTCCGATCGCCTGAACGGACTCGGAGAATTTCTGGCGCTGACCGTCGACCTCGTGCTCAAGGACGAGTTCGATTTCCAGTCCGCAGCCGCCCGTCTCGGCTGCGAGGACGGCGAGGTCTACTACCTGCTCTCAGGCCCGTTCGGACTGCTGACGATGACCGACCCGCTGCGCCGTTACCTCGGCCAGGCGGACTCCGAAGGAGAGATTGGTCCACATCCTGGAATTCCGGAATCCGAGATCGCCGCGCTCGACCAGTTGAACGACATCATGGTGCTGATGCGCATGGTCGCCATCGCCCACCTCGTCGGTGGACTGCGACTGCTGGACCACACGCTGGTCACCTTCGAGGCGTGGGTGCTGACTCCCGGTGCGCACAAACAGCAGCTGCTCGCGCTGTCTGCTGAACTCGATAACGCTCTCAATGAGGCGAAGGCCGGCTCCATCAGCCCGCTGCACAGCCTCGGTGTTCCCACCGCCGCACCTGCTCCGCAACCGGCACCTGCGGCCGCCGCCCCTGCACCTGCTCCGCAACCGGAGCCACAACCCACACCGGCGCCTACGCCCGTTCACGCCCCCATCCAGCCCGCCGTCCAGCCGCAACCGGCGCCGACCCCTGCTCCTGTGCAACCAACCGTGCCGCCTCAACCTGCACCTGTGCAACCAGTCGTACCGCCTCAGCCGGATCCGGTTGTCTCCGCACCACCACCGCAGCCGATGTCCAAACCCGCTCCTGCGCCTGCCCCCGCATCACCGCAGCCGATGTCCAAACCCGCTCCTGCGCCTGCCCCCGCATCACCGCAGCCGCCGGCAGCCCCGGAAACGTTGGCGCCGGGACGCTCGCCGGGG
>JAKUTA010000121.1 GCA_022447885.1 Candidatus Poseidoniales archaeon
GCTCGTCGCCCCGCGCCCGATGGCGCTGCTCTCAACACGCTCCACGGCTGGCGTCGACAATCTCTGCCCTGTCTCCTCGCTGAACATCCTAGCCAACCACCCACCGCTGCTCGGGGTGAGCCTCTCCGTCGATTCCAAGGGCCGGGAACGAGACAGCCTTGTCAATCTGAGAGATGGGAGCGCCGCATCGCTGCTCATCCTGCCCGCCACCTGGGAAGCGGCACGATTGGTCGAGGCCACCGCGACACCGCTTCCTCCCGAGGAGAGCGAATGGGGGCTGCTCGACGCTGAACCTACCCCCGACTCGACGGACAGGCCAGCCATCCACCCTGATTCAGTGGCGGTGATCGAATGCTCGCTGGCCGAACTGCATCCACTGCCATCGGGCAGCGTCGCCACCTTGGCGATCCTCGGCGTCGAGCGCATCCTGCTGCCCGACGAGTTGTCCAGCGACGAACCGGACCTGACGAAACTCGGAGCGCTGCTCGCCCAGCACGGCAACTGCCGCTTGGTTCCCGGCCCAGGCCCAGACGACTGGTCCTTCACCGTCGGCAGTCACGAATCATCGTGAATATCAGGGCGGGCCAAGGTCAGGTCGCTTCGAGCATTTCGTCGAGGACACCCAGATGGTGTGATTGGGTGTCGATGATCGAGGCGGCGCCCGGAATCAACAGCAGCATCTCCTCTTCGTCGAGCGCGAATATCGGCGTCCCCAGCCGCTCGGAGAGCCCTCCGACCTCCCTGCGACACGCATCCTGCTGCGCGTTCATGTGCAGCAGGTCGCGCAGGTCGACCACGATGATGTCACCCGTGAGCAGCCGATTCGCCATCGCGTGGGTCGGCAGGCGATACATCTCATCGGGCGTGACGTAGCGGATCGCCCGTCGTGCAGGCGGCATCCTGGTGCGCACCCACGCCTGCCAGCGAACTTCACCGAGGTCGTGGAACGACTGGTCGGCGAGCACGGAGATGGCTGAACGGGAGGAGGGAGTTTCAGCCGGCAGGGGGGGTGAATCAGCGTCAGACCGGCGAGGCTCAGTAGGGTCTGGCAGACCGAAGAAGGTGTAGAGGTTGCTCAAGCGGCTCACGCTCACAGATCGAGATCCAGACCCGTGTCGTGCCCTGCCTGCTCTTGAGACTGCTGCTCCAACCACTCCTTGCCGTAGTGATTCCACTGCTCCTGCGTCCAACCCGGCGGGAGTCCTTCAGCTGGGATCTGCGGGGGACCCGCGAAGGCTGGTGATTCCGCGGGCGCTGGAGGAGCTTGCGCCTCGCCTCCCATCAGGTCCATCGCTTCTTCGGGCTGCGCTTCCGGCTCGTATGGCGGAGGGGCAGCGGCTTCAACGGACGGATAGGCCTCCTGCGTGGAAGGGGTGGAGAATTCGGTTTGGCCGGCTATATCCGCCCCCTCGGGAGCGTAGGTCGGCGGTGCCATCGACCGTTCACGCGTCATCACTTCTCCAATCACCTCCATCCACTCGTCGTCGGTATGAGAAGAAGGCCTGCGCAGCATCGTGAAGGCCAGCACCATCAGCAGCGCCACGAAGACGAGCGCGAGCCCCGCAACAGGCAGGCTGACCCCGGCGCCCTCGAGGCCCTCGAGCCAGCCGAGCGCGCCTGTCTCGTCCTCGAGCACGACTATCTCCAAGTCAAAGGTGTCCGAGTACATCTCGTCACTTACGGTCAGCCGGATGTATTTGGTGCCCGGGGTGTCGAACGACCGCCGGAACGGCGTGCCCTCGTAATCGAGGTCGTTGGCAGGGTCGCCATCGTCATCGGAATCGTGGAAGTAATCGAGATCCCATGTGTAGATGAGGATGGCCATGTCAGACTCCGAATCGGTGGTGTTGTTCGTCCAGATGATCAACTCCTGTCCGACCCTGAGCGTCAACAACTCTGGTTCCGCGTGGGCGAACGGCTTCTTGTTCACCACCTCGATATCGACCATAGTGGAGTTCTGCACTCCGTCGTCGTCGGTGACATGGAAGCGCACTGTGTGAATTCCTTTCGTCGACCACGCCCACCTGAACTCGGCGCCTTCGACGTCGCAGTCGTCGTAAGTATCGTTGTTGTCATTCAGGTCGATGGCGAAGTCGACGTCCCAGCACACCCGCAGGCCATCAATGTCTGATGCAGTGTCCGAATACGTCCCGGTAAGGGTGACATCCATGTCCTCACCCACGGGGAACGGGCGGGTGATATTCCCCACTGTCGGGGGAACGTTAGCCACCGTCACCCAGGCATACTCCACACCGCTGGTAGCTCCGTCGTCATCGACGACCTCCATGGTGATCACGTGCGTCCCGGACTCCGTCCAAATAACATCGATGCTGGAGTTCGGGCCTGTGGTTTGGTTGAACCAGTTCGGGTCGACATCCCGGTCTGGCTGCCAACTCCAGGTGAGCGAGTTCCTGTCGTTGATCGAGTCGTAGGCGGTGGCGTGCAACGTGCCCAACTGGTCCTCGAGCACGTGCCAGCGGCGCATCTGCGAGTCCGCGACCAGTTCCTCCCCACTCGATGAAGCGGTGATGGCCGCATCGGACGGAGCGATGTTGCTGCCGATTAGGTTGTACTCGGCGTACGTGATCGTACCATCGTCGTCCTCGGCGGTCAACGAGATCACGTAGATGCCCTCCTCCATCGGCGTGACGGTGCACACGAGAGTTGCTCTACCCTCGATGCACTCCTTGTCCCATTCGATCTTCACCGGAGCAGCATGATTCCGTGTGTCGAGGTCCCCGTTGTCAAACGCATCGAAGCGAATCTCGGTCTCCACTGGAATAGACGTTACTGGAGAGGTGATGTTGACCCAAGGTGCCCGATTCAGGATTGTGATCGCGATTTGCGTGTGGTCCTGATCGTTCTCGTCGTCGGTGACCGTCAGCCATACGAGATAGATGCCGTCGTCGTCCCAGGTGTAAGATATCAGGCAGCCCTCCTCGGTGAAGGTCTCGTTGATCGAACCGTTCCCCTGCACCACGAAGGTGCAGACCGGGCTACCACCATCTGGGTCGATGCTGCCGCGGGCGTCGAGCACCACCTCGGCGAGCGTGCGCGTCGGTGGCGGATGCACCAGATCGGCGATCGGCAACCTGCCGATGAACAGGGTGAAGGTGGCGTTATTGTTGCTCTGGTTCTGGTCCTCCAACATCAGGTTGTCAGGATCCACGTGGAACCTGATCGAGACATCCCCCACTGGCTGGCTCGGTGGCACGTTCCAAGTCGCTTGGATCACAACCTCCTGCAACCCGCGCAGCGAGGGGACCGCCGTGCGGCTGGTCGTCCCATCAGGCGCGATGACCTGGAGTTCGGTGGTGGGGCCTGGCAGGATTCCTAAGTTCTGTACCGGGATGGAGAACATCAGCGAGTCCCCCGGTATGGCGTTGAAGCCCACGCTCGGGTTCAGTATGCTGACCACGTCACCCCTCGTGCGCTCGATCGACACACCTTCGGCTCTAGGTGTGTAGTCGATCGTCAACAGCTGATCATCGATGGTGATGGTGTCCACTCCCACCTTCTTGCTGCTGGCCATCCACGCGATCACGCCGTGGCTGGCATAGTCGACTCGAGGCGAAGTCGGTGAGGAGTCCAACTCGTGGCCGGTGTCGAACTGGATGAAGGCGGAGCCGTTGGACGCGGTGGTGAGCGAAGCGGAGTACCCAACACATTCGTAACGGAACTCGAGAGTCTGGCCACCCAAAGGAGACCCTGAGCCGTCAGTGACGTTGACCCAAGCGGACAGGTTGGTGTCCAGCGGCCACGCCGGATATTCGAGGTCGACGTTGATTTCCGTGGATCGGGGCACCAGAGACATGCTCGTCAGTTTGAAGTCGATCTGCAGCCCGAAATCAATCTCGATGTACCTCCAGGCGTTGTTGATGGCCGCGGGGCAGTACCACTGGAATCCGTTCAAGGCCCCTGTGGCATTGTACGAGGAAACGTTGTAGGAGTTGCTGCATCCCGTATATGGCACTCCCGGGTCACCTTGAGCGACTACGGCGTAGTGACTGGATGATTGTTCCTCAGAATCTTCAGGAATCGCGAAGTAATCCGACTGTCCTCCCCAAGTGAGCGTGTTGGTGTAGTTGCTGGTCCACGACTCACCGACTCGAAGTGGGAAGTCATACTGCTCTTGCGGCGGGCTGTACCCGTTGTTGATGATGATGTGACCGACATCGATGTTGATGAATCCGAAGACCGTGAACGTGACTTGGATGTCCATCGTCATCCCGATCACGGAAAGGTCGCTGACTCGGATGTAGTCGATCTCATTGTATTCGACGTCCAGATTTCCATTGTATCCGTCCAGTGACACGCCATTAGCCTCGAACAAGCCATCGTATTCCACTTCGTAGACCAGCGTGCTCTGATTATCGACAGTCGTCGTGAAAATGTCCTGAATCTCCATATCGAAAGGACCCGTGATGGTCTGGATGTTGGATGCGACTCCGTTGCTGGAGAGCAACGTCCCCACATCCATGAAACCGTCATACGTCCAAGTGGCTCCTATCCTCCAAGAAGGCACATCGACATCGCCGCCAGAACCTCTGGCGCCCGCCAAGCGGAACTGCTGATATTCCAGTTCCGTCGGTTCGGTCGGTTCGGGGATGAGCAACCCTGCCCATCCGCTGAGAAGCAGCAGTATCACGAGAGCAAACGGGCCCCCGAGGCATGCGCGATTATCCCTGCCCATGCAATGGGCAGTGCATGTGCCTCTCAAAAAGTATACCTGCCCAAGAAACAAGCCGTTTCCGTAGGAGAAT
>JAKUTA010000122.1 GCA_022447885.1 Candidatus Poseidoniales archaeon
ATTCTGTGAAAGGTCGCACGCCGCCAGACGTTCACGCCGTTCGACTGAGGTTGGAGGGAGATCCTCGCTCATCTGGTTCCAGTGCTCTTCGGTGAGCGCCAGCACCGGCACATCGGTCTCTGGATACATGCGCGCGCCGCCCGGCAGCGGGCGCATCGCCGTGGTCGTGCCATCCTCCGGACCTCCTTTCATGATGACCACGTTGCGCACCTCCTGGGGAATCCTGTGCCAGGCGAGTCGCGCCCGGTGGACCACGGCCTCGAGCGCCAGGTCCGCCTGCCACTCGAGGGCGGCGCACAATGCGAAGGCGTCGGCATCCGAGCAGCCCAGCCGGTCGCACACCGCCGCCATCTCCTCCTCGGTGATGCCGTGTGCCGGAAGTTCGTCGGAGTGGATGATGCCGCGCACGCCGGCGGCGCGGGCGGCGGACGCCAGTTCACGGCCGAGGCGTGGGAGTTGCGCGCCGCTGGCATCCAACTCCTTCGCGCCCAGCCGGCCGGCCAGCGCCGCAAGTCTGACGCCCAGAACGACATCGCCCGCTCCCAGCGCATTGGAGACCATCTCGCTCTCCGTCGTGGCGAACAGGTCGCTGACGTCAGCGGGCGCCAGCGGCAACGAATCGGCCACCGCCGCGGCTACTTGGGCCTCGACTTCCGGGTCAGCCGCTCGACGGTCGTCGGGAAGGGGCGGGAGGTCGAGGTGGGCGCGCAGGTCGCTGGCCAGTCGGTAGAGGTGCAGCTGGCGTGCCATCTCGAGACTGATGATGCGCGGGATCCAATCGAGGTCCTGACATCCCTTGATCTCCACTCGATCTCCGCAGGCGATGCTGACGTTCAGGTCCTGTCGGATGCTGCCGAGCCCCCGCCTGACCCTGCGGGTGTCGCGCAGGACCTGACCCAGAGCGATGGCCGTCTCCTTGGCGTGCGCGGGCGAGGTGACCTCCGGTTCGGTGGCGATCTCGATGAGCGGGATGCCCAGCCGGTCTAGGTTGTAGACCACCTGCTCTCCATGGCGAGTGGTGTGCACATCCAGTTTGCGCGCCGAGTCCTCCTCCAGGCACAGAAGTGAGAGCCCGACAACACCCGATTCGGTCTCGATCGCTCCGCCGGTGGCGATCATGGTCGTGCGCTGGAAGCCGCTCGTGTTCGAGCCGTCGACCACCGTCTTGCGCATCGCCTGCAGCAGCGGCACCGGGTCCATCGCCATCATCGCCGAGACGGTGAGCGCGATGTCCACGGCATCCGCGTCGTGCCCGTCCGGCGGCGACTCGTCAAGTTCGATCAGGCCGGCGTTGGGCGACTGCACGTAGACGAACGAGCGGTTGCGCCGCTGCTCGAAGCGGGCGGCGATGTCCACCTCTCCCGCCTCGCCCTCGGCCGCCCGCAGGCGTCGCTGAACCCTGCCCCACGTGTCGGGAATCGTGTCGATGGTGTGGTCGTAGAGCGCGCCCGGTTGACGCGAGTGGAGCTTTCCGGTGGCCAGCTGCTGGTGGATCTCGAGACCGCACATGAATCCGAGCGCGGCTGGATCGAGGTTGTCGGCGTCAGCCACATCGCCCGGCGGCCCTGCGCTCGTCAGCAAGCAGTGGGAGGCGTAGGCGCTTCATAGCGGCGACGGCGCTCAGCGGGCCAATCTCCAGCGATCGCTGGATGGATTGTAGACCACGCCAATCTGCGACAACTGCGAGAGCGCTCGCTCGGTCTCTTCCTGGCTGAACTTCTGTTCGGCCATCTCGTTGAATATCTCAGTCTCGGCGACATCGACATCGATGTGCCCTTTGGAGAGTTTCTTCATCACGTCCTTGAGCACCCTGTCGGCGGCGCGGCGCTTTGCTGAGCGACCCGTCAACAGCGCACCCTCGTCGAAATCGTCGCCCATCAACTCGTAGCGCCAGTTACGGTAGATCGCCTTGGCGAGTTCGGCATCCATCTCCTCGGCTTCATCGGACAGCCGGCTGCGGGCACTCGCCTCAGCGAGGCGGATCAACGCCTCCAGCGCGCGCGGTGTCGCCGCCACGGTGCCGTCATCATCCTCACTGATCTTGGCGCGCGCCTCGAGGTAGTAATCGAGCAGTATCTTCTTCGCCTCGGCTGTGAGCACAGGGTGGAATTGCCGTTTGGCGTAAGCGACGTACTTCTGGAACATCGGGATGGTGAGCAGGTCAGCGCCTGTGCTGTCCTTCTTCATGTGCTGCTCCTTCTCCACCTTTCTCGGGTCGACCTCCTGACCCCTCTCCAGCAGTTGTTCGCTGACCCCTACGCTGCGGTTCTCGATGATGTGATGGGCGATGCGTCGGTCATCCTCCGCACGCGCGTCGTCGCGCAGCAGCCAGATGATGTCGAACCGCGACATCAGTGCCGGAGGCAGGTCGACCTCCTCGAACATCGGGGTGATGTCGAATCCGGCTTGGTGTCTCTGTGTGAAGCGCCCTTCCTTCGGGTTGGAAGCCGCCAGGATGGCGCAGCGTGTGGGCATGGAGGCGTTCAGGCCACCCTTGGAGATGTGGATGCGCTGCTGCTCCATCGCCTCGTGCATCCTGCTGCGGTCATCCTTGTTCATCTTGTCAAGTTCGTCGATGGCTGCCAATCCGAGATCTGCGAGCACGAGCACGCCCGCCTCGAGGGTGAACCGCCCGTCGCTGAAGGAATCCCTGACCGCGGCGGCGGTCAGTCCTGCCCCGGTTACACCACCGCCGGACGCGTAGCGTCCGCGAGGTGACACCCTGCCCATGAAGTCGAGCAACTGGCTCTTCGCGACTCCAGGGTCGCCCATCAGCAGGATGTGGATGTCACCGCGCAGCCGGTTGCCGTCCCCCTGACGTCTGGCGACGCCGCCGAACAACTGCAGCACCAGCGAGCGTTTCACCATCTTCAACTTGCTGTCATCCGTTGCGAAGATGGACGGTGCGATGCTGTTGGTCAGCAGTTCGAACAGGTCGACCCTCTCGCTGATCTGCTCGATCATCTTGATGTCCTCCTCGGTGATCGGAATCTCGGTGAACGGTGTGTTCTGCATCTCGACCGAGACGAGTGTGTGATAGATGTCGAACATCGGCGTCTTGCTCTGCCTGCGCCTCTGTGTGCGCACGAACGGAATCGTGTTGGCGGTGATGCGCATCCCCGGCAGCACCAGATTGGACAGGTCCGCCTCGGCGAGCACGGTCGCGCGGGACGGCTGCGCTCCTCCGGTGATGTTCTCGGGCAGCTCTTGGATCTCGATCCACTGATTGTCGACCATCATCAGATTCTCCGCCACCAATTCGAACCGGGTCCCATCCCTTCCGCCGACATTCCGGTCACAGCCGCCGTGCTCCGGATCGCAGAAGATCGGCTCGATCAACTCCAGTTCGTTCAACTGCGGCATCGGGATCAGGGCGTCACATAATTCGCAACGGAAGTCAGCGTGATAGACTCGCGGCTTCAGTTCGGAGACCTTGGTGACCACCACCTCGCTGGCGACCAGACGCTCGATGTCATCCGAACCGATGTCGTGCAGGTGGCGGTGGCAGTCCTGAGGTAATTCGGTCACCCTGAGATTCGGGTCGGCCTCCCAGCCTCCCTCGCGGCAGAGTGTGCGCAGCGAATCGGTTCCCGCCCTCAGCACCGGGCGCGGATGCTCGATCAGCGCGAGCGCGAAATCAGGGTCCCACGCCTGCAGCGCGGGGAACGGAACCTCGAGGCTCGGCTGCTCCGGCCAGGCAGAGGCGACCATGGCGAGGTCCGAGGCGAACTGCTCTTGCAGGAACGTGCGCCAGCGTGCGTGTGAATCCCGAATCGCCAGCATCATCTGCACCGCACAGGCATAGACACCGCGGCTCGGCGGTTATTCAACTACGCGCGCACACCCCCCTGTTTCCGGTGGAGCAGTGCAACGATTACGGGTGTCATTCACGCTGAACGGCGCTTCCAGTGGAATCGCAGCCCAATTGGATGCGCCCTCGATTCAGCGGGATGCCTCGGCCACTTCAGCAGCATCCGAGAAGCTCATCGACGGCGGCGCGCATGTCCGCCAGCCCAACCGGCTTGAGCAGGATCATGCTCGGCTCCGGCACCCCCCCAGCCTCGGTGATCTCCGTCTCGTCATGCCCGCTCATCAGCAGGATGGGCGAGGTTGGTTGCAGAGCGCGGAAGAGATGAGCGAACTCGACCCCGTTCATCCCCGGCAGCGTCATGTCGGTGGCCAACAGGTCGAACCTCTCCCCCGCATGCAACAGGTTCAGCGCGACCTCGGCGTTGGCGCACGCGCTGACAGTGAACCCCTGCCGAACCAGTATCGTTTCGGACAGCTTGAGCAGCGTCGGTTCGTCCTCCACGAGCAGAACCGAGCCACGCGTCACTGAATCCATCCGCGGCGACCACCTTGAGAATGGCTATCAACGCGTCGCCCCCCCTCTTCTCCGACCACCATGGACCATCGTCGCTTGAACGAGAACGTGTTCGTCCGGCTGGACCCTGGAGAAGAGTTGCATGATAGCCTGCAGGAGGTGGCGCGGGTAGAGGGAATCGGAGCGGCGGCGGTGACCAGCGGCATCGGCCGGGTGGAGAACGCGCTCATCGGACATCTGGACGCGCAAGGGGCCTATCAGCAGAAGATGCTCATCGGGCCTGTCGAACTGCTGTCGATGCAGGGCAACATCGCTTCCCTGAACGGTGAGCCATTCACCCATCTGCATGTGGTCGTCTCAGACGATGAA
>JAKUTA010000123.1 GCA_022447885.1 Candidatus Poseidoniales archaeon
GCGCATCGACGCCGGGAGGCTGCATTCTGATGGCAACAGGCTGCTCGGCGACGGAAAGACGTGGAACGGGTTCATCGGCGGGAGCATGACCGCCGGGCTGCTCACGATGCTGCAGCACCACCTGACCAAAGGGCAAGTGCTCGCCGGCGACCGCCCCGCCGTCGATCTGCTGGCGGGTGTGTCCGAGGAAGCGTGGTTCTGGGTCGGGGGTGCCTACGGGACGGCATTCGTGCTCGGGTGCGTGCTCGGATTCGGGACGATGACCGGGGATGCCGTCGGCTCGTTCATCAAACGACGCCGCGGCATGAAGCGAGAGGGTGATGTCAGCAGCAAGGCGCCGCTGCTGGACACGCTCCCGTTCATCATCCTGCTCTACGCGTTCGGTCTGCTGCTCCTGGGCGATGCGCTGCACGGACAGAGAGCGTTCATCCTGCCGATGCTCGCCACCCTGATAGCCACCCCAATGGTCCACAGGCTGTTCAACCTCGTCGGATACAAGCTCGGTCTCAAATCGGTCCCGTACTGATTTTCTGTTCGCAGGCCGCCTGTTCCTGAATGGTGGCGGCTTCGGGCGCATGATTATCACGTCAGCGCGCGCGACATGTTCCGATGTCCGGCGCAATCGTGCTCGTCATCGGAGGTGGAGGGCGTGAGCACGCATTGGCCCTTGGCCTCGCCACATCACCGTCGGTGTCTGAGGTGCACGTCGCTCCCGGGAATGCCGGAACCGCTTCCATGGCGACCAACCATGCGCTCCCGGACAGTGATGTCGAGGGACTGGTGGAGTTGGCCGAGAAACTCGACTGCGACCTGGTCGTGGTCGGACCCGAAGGGCCTCTGGTAGCCGGTATTGCCGATATGCTGAGAACGAAGGACATCCCTTGCTTCGGCCCCCACTCCGCCGGTGCGGAACTCGAGGGGAGCAAGTTGCACGCCAAGCAGGTGATGCAGCAGAACGGCGTTCCCACGGCGGGCGTGCAGATCATCGATGACGTGACCCAGATCGAAGCAGCCCTGGACCGCTTCCAACCTCCGTGGGTGGTGAAGCGGGATGTTCTTGCCGGCGGCAAGGGGGTGACGGTCACCGACGAGCGTGACATCGCACGCGATGCGCTCTCATCGGCTATCGCCTCGGACTCCTTCGTGCTGCTCGAAGAGTTCCTCGCGGGCGAGGAAGCGAGCATGCTCGTGTTGCTCGATGAATCCGGTTGGGTGGCACTGCCGGCCAGCCAGGACCACAAGCGGGTGGGTGAGGGTGACACCGGCCCGAACACCGGGGGAATGGGTGCGTACGCGCCGGCGCCGGTGGTGACGGATGCGGTGCGCGACAAGGTGTTCGAGCGCATCGTGGAGCCGATGCATGGGTGGCTCTCAGCACAGGAGACCCCGTATCGCGGATGTCTCTACGTCGGACTGATGATCGATGAGGATGATGACCCGTACGTGGTCGAGTACAACGTCCGCTTCGGCGACCCGGAGACACAGGTGACGATTCCGCTGATCTCCAGCGATCTCTACCAGTTGTTGCTCGCGGTGGCGGAGGGGAGGGTGGCTGACACGACACCCGAGTTCTCCGATTCTCACGCGCTCACAGTGGTGCTCGCTTCCCAAGGGTATCCGGGCCCTCCGCGGACAGGGCTGCCGATCTCGCTCGCCTCTGAGGTGCTGGTCGACGCCGGCAGCAGCGCGCTGGTGCATCACGCCGGCACAGGCCACGATGAACAGGGCAGGCTGGTGGCATCCGGGGGCAGAGTGCTCGCCAGCACAGGGATTGGCTCCAGCCTCGAGGAGGCGCGCGATGCCGCCTATGACCTGCTGGCTGGAATCGAGTTGGAAGGCTCGCATTACCGCAGGGACATCGGACACCGTGCGCTGTGATCCGAGTCGGCTCTGCTACGGTGGGGATATTCGTTCAAGCCCGAGAATCCCATGTGTAATCGTGGCACTGAGGCGATGCACCTCGCGCCCGCGTGTGACAACCGTTAAACCACATTGCTAGGTGGCGGCGACGCCGACAGTCTGACGACTGTCTTTCAAGAGGGAAAACGATGGACGACAACGACAGCACGACCTCGGGTGTTAGCATCGTGCGCAGTCTGTTCGCGGCCCCGCTAGCCGGGGTCGTTCTACTGCTGCTGACGATGACGATGTACCCGCTGGGCGTGACGTATGACAGCCAGACAGCCGTGATGACTCAGGTGCTTCCGTTCGTTCTGCTGACGATCGGAGCCCTGCTCGGGGTCACCCCCCGCATCATCTTCTCCGGCCTCGGTGTCAAGCCTTCCCGTGTCACGCTGTTCATCTTCACGCCGTTGGTGTTGGCGGCAGCCATACCGCAGCTGGTCATCGGAGACACGCTTCTCGGTCTGCTTTTCGTCGTGCTCGCGCTCGGCGTGCACCTGTTCGACCGAGCGGGTCGTTCCGAGGAGGCGAACATCCTCACCTGGACGGTGATGGGATTCTATGCCGCGCTGTCGTTCGCAGCTGTGGCTGCACCCACATTCGACGGTTCACAGTGGGTGGGCGGCGCTTGGTTGCCGGCACTCGATGTTGCTGACAGCTCCTACTGGGGACATCTGGACCGACACCGAGAGGCGGTCGGCTTCCTGTTCTTCAACGCCTGGATGGTCAGCATGCTGGCCGGTGCGCTCGCCACGTTCGCCCTGCGCGGCAGACTGTTGCCCGCTGGTCGTGGTGGCTGGTTCGTCAATCTCCCCGAACGCCTCGACCTCCGCTCGACATGGCCGCTCTACGCCGGATTCGCGCTCTGGATGCTCGCCCACATCGCCGTGCTCGGCTCCTTCTTCTCCTCGGATGAGGGTGCGCGGCTGGCTGGCGACCACATGAGCATCTGGTGGGCTCTGTTCACCGGTGTCCTCTCGCTGCTGGCGATGTTCTTCGTCGCCGAGCGCTGGAAGACGCGGGCAACGATCTTACTTTCGAACTGGCTGCTGTTCTCTCTCTCGGGATTGCAGGAGAAGGGTCTCATCCTGACCGGCTCCGCTGACTGGCATTCATACTTCCAAGGAAGCAATGGCCTGTTCGTCTGGTTCTTCATCTTCTTCTGGGTGAACTCGGTCGCCATCATCCTCGGCGTCATGGGCAAGCTCGGTGACACCTCACCGCGGCGCTCACCCGGCCCGGCCCGGCTATGGTGGTCCGCACACTGGTACGGGATCACGTTGACCTCCGCCATGTTGGTCGCGCTGATCATCCGCACGGTCTGGAGCGTCACTCCGGCGATGAACGCCAGCGGGACGCATGAGTGGGACCTGACCGGAGGTTCTGACCCGTGGTACATGATGCGCGCCGTGGAGTACATCCTCGCGCAGCACAGCCACTTCCTCATCGACATGGACCGCTCCTATCCTCTGGGCGCGATCAATCCGCGACCGCCGCTGTTCGTCTGGAGCATGGCGGTCGGAGGTATGCTGCTCGCCCCGATCCTCGGCGTGCCTGCAGAAGAGGCGGTCTGGTGGTCAGTGGCCTCTCTGCCTGTCATCTACGGCACGCTGACCGTGCTGCCGATGGCGTCCATCGGTCGTCGCTTCTTCAGCAAGGGCACAGGTGCAGTGGTTGCTTGGCTGATCGCGTTGATGCCGGGGCACGTCTCCAAGAGCACGTTCGCGATGGCGGACCACGATGCGTTCGTCATCCTGTTCCTGACGCTCGGGTTCTACTTCTGGTTGAAAGCGGTCGAGGCGGCGGGCAGCGACAAACTCGTAACACGCGCCTCGTGGCGCCCCTCCTACTTCCTCAAGGGAATCAAGGCGACGTTCGAACAACGTCCGACTGCGATCTCCAATGCGATTCTCGCTGGCTTCGCGTTCGCCACAGTCGCGCTTGGGTGGAAGGGATTCGTCTATGGTCTCGCCATCCTGTATGCTGCCTTCTTCCTCCAGGTGCTGCTGAACATGTTCCGGCGCCGTGACAGCATGCCACTCACGGTCGCTGCGCTGGCGATGATGGTCAGTGCCTTCCTGCTGCCACTCCCGTTCTACGCCCACATGGAGTTGGAACTCCTGTGGGACGCCAGCGGATTCCAGCCGATGTTCTACATCCTCGCATTCACGTTCGTCACAGGATACATCGCCTCCGCCAGTCGTGACCTGCCTTGGCTGGTCATCGCCGGACCGGCGATCATCGGCATGCTGATCATCGCCGGAGGGGTGAACTTCTCCATAGAGTGGTACTTCGGTGTGCTCGCTGTCTCTCTGCTGTTCATCTGGATGTTCCTCGTCAGTTCCGAATCCAAGATCAAGCCGCAGTATCTGGTGTTCACGCTCGGCGCCATCGGCGCCGCTGGCTGGTTCATCGTCGACGTGTTGCAGGACACCTCCGCGTGGGAGGTGCTGTTCACCGGAGGCTACTACTTCAGCAAGAACAAGATCTTCGGCACCATCGCCGAGGCACAGGCTCCCAGCCGCGGGATGCTGTTCGGTTCGTTCGGACCTCTGGTAGCGCTGCTGGCGATCGGTGCCGGCATCACCGCGTTGTGGCAGGGTGTGCGCAAGCAGGACCGCGTGAAGCTGGTGCTGGCGGTGTGGATGCTCGTTGCCGGTTTCATGGCCTGGCGCGCAGGGCGGGTCGTGTTCAACGCGACGCCTCCGGTAGCGGTGATGGGCGCGTGGTCGATTACCCTCCTG
>JAKUTA010000124.1 GCA_022447885.1 Candidatus Poseidoniales archaeon
GGGGGAGAGCGAGGCCGTCGGCGATGTGCGCGTGCTCGAGAACAGCGAGTTCGAAGCGACTGCCCAGATGCACATCCAGACAGATGAGGGATACCTGGATTTCGACCTCGACGAACTGATCAGCAGGGAACGCACAGAGAACGGGACCATGGTGAGCCAGTTCAGTCGCTTCCGCGGCGATGGTTCGTTCCTGTTCAGCGACACCAATGACGAGAACGGGTCAATCGTGATCTCAGGGGACATAATCGAGTTCTACTTCGAGAGCCAGAACGGCAACAAGACCGCTGACAGCATCCATCTGGATGGCGACATCACGGGAGCCACCAGTGGGAGTTTCGGTATCTTGCGCAGCATCCAGAGCACGGGTGAGACGGCGAACGACACCGGGGTCTCGTGGCCGATCAACCTGATTCATCAGGAGGTGTGGTACAACATCACTGGAGGAGGTGTGCTGGGTGACCTCGGTGTGGGCGCCTACTACAACGAGACGCACGACTACGAAGTCGTCTTCGACAACTACACCAATCGCACCATCCGCTTCCGCTGGGACGAGCAGTCCAACGACCCCAGCCAGGGTGAGGAATGGCCACCGGACTCCCCCATCCCTCCGACTCCCCAGAATGACACCCTTGACGAGAGCATGCTCGGGGATGTGAACATCAGCCGCGAAACCGGGTTCGCGCCCACCGAACTGTTGCTGGGTGATTCGCTCTCCCTGTATGCGAGCGACCTGATGTGGCTCGATCTAGTCGCCGACGGATACGACACGTTCACGCGTGACGGGCATGTGATGCAGGTCACCACCTGGAACGGCACATACAGTGGTGTGGGAACCGCCTCGGGTTCCGTGGTCAACAACGGCATACTCGCCGGCCTCGTCGCAGAGGTGACGCGTGAGGTGGGCATCGAATTGGAGGACGGTGAACTGCTCAACTTCACCGAGGTGCAGTCGCTCGAGCGAGTCATCTCACCGGCGATCATCAGCGAATCGGAGAACACGCCGCCCGTTATCAGCGACTTCCGCCTGCAGGAGGGGAGCGTGGTCAACGAGGGCGGCCGACTCGTGCACGTCGAGGCGGTCATCTCCGACCCTGACTGGAACGTGCGCACGGTCAGCGTCGACCTGTCGTCGATGGGGCTCGGCACACTCGACCTGAATGACATCGGGCTCGACGGAGATTCAATCGTCCACGACGACATCTACACCGGCTCGTTCGTCTACACCGGAACCGATGCGGGCAACCTGTCCACACCGGTGACGGTCACCGACTCGTTCACCTCGACCAGCGATTCCGCAGCCACGCTGCTGGTGACGCACCGCGCACCACGAATGACAGACTTCCAGATGTCCACTGATTCGGTGCACCGCGGTGAGAACCTCACCGTCAGCATCCAGGCTTGGGATGCCTTGGGTGTGGCGCGGGCGGCGGTCGACTTCCGCTCTGAGGGCGGCTCTCTCGTTGACCTTTCAGACGATGGGGGAAACTCATGGTCAGGAACGGTGCAGATTCCCGCATCTCTGGTGCCGGGCGACCTGCGGCTGACGGTCTACCTCGAGGACGGCGCGGGCGCATGGGCGGCGCGTCAGGTGGTCCACGTCGATGGTCAATGGGTTGCCAGTTCTGGCATTCCGGACCCCGATTCCTCTGAAGTGGTGACGACCCCCGTGCCTTGGCTGCACATCCTCAACGAAGGGCCGGCGATCAGCGACTTCACTCTCTACAAGGATGGCGAAGCTGTCACCGAGATCGTGGTCCCGGACACCGGCTCGGGTTCCTCAGCGTATGTGATGACGGTCGCGGTGCAAGACCCGGACGGAGTTTCCGCTGTCCAGGCGCGGCTGATGGAACTCGCCCCCGTCGGCCAGGACCTGCAGTGGCAGTTGATGACCGACGACGGTCAAGGGGCTGATGCTGTCGCCGGCGACGGAGTCTATTCCATCGAGGTGCAGGTGCGCGAGGGTCTGCCTACCGGCAGTCCGGTCGAGTTGCAGTTCCGCGGCGTCGACCTCTACGTGGCGGCCACCAACCCGGTCGTGCGCGTCGAGGTGATGCTCACCGAGCCAGAGACGAGCGTCCTGACCGATCCCGGAAAGGAGTTCCTTGATTTCTCCTCCAGCACGCTGGTCATCCTGGTGCTCGTCGGCCTGTTGCTCATAGGTGGTGCCGTCGGGCTCGGAATCGCCCTGCGCAGAACAGACGACATGGAAGACCGCTGGGGCGGAGAATGAGTCTCCTCGGACTCCGATGCGGATGAAAACAGGGCGCTGTATCACGTTTGGAGTGCGAGCGCCGAGAGTTGAACTCGGGTTCAAGCGTTGGCAACGCTCGGTGATAACCACTACACTACGCTCGCAGCATTCGGCCGCCACTTGGAGTCCGCTTAAACGGTTGTCGGGATGCCCTGCGTGCGTCCTCAATCCGGCCTTCGACACATCAGTTGAAGTCGGGTGCCCCCCTCCGCGGGACAGGTGAGGCCGTGGCTGACATCAGGATCATCTACGTCGGGCGCAAGCCCGTCCACGTCTACGTCGCCGCCGTGCTGCACGCCATGCAGGGCGGAGAGCGCAACATCGAGATAGTCGCTCGCGGGAACGCCATGCAGCGCGCCATCGACACCGCCGAGATCTGCCGTCGGCGCAACGGGCACCTGGCGAGCATGCTGCCTCCCGAAGTGAACGTGCTCGGAGTCGAGATCGGCAGCGAGGAGGTCCAGCGTGAGGACCGGACGAGCATGGTCAGCGTCGTGCGCATCAGCATCGAAGGCATCGGTGAGATGGCCGCCCGCGATGAAGAGTGAGTCACTACAGCAGTGCGCGCACCTTCTGTTCGATCTGATCGCGGATATCGCGATACTTGTCGATGTCGAACCCGATCGGATCGGGAAGGTCCCAGTCGCCATCGACTTTGATCTCTTTAGGACACAGCACATCGTCCCCCATCGAGAATATGTGGTCGAACTCCTGCTCGAAGAACAGGGAGACAGGTTTCGGGCGCTGACCTGAGATGTCGATGTCGACCTCGGCCATCACCTCGACTGAATTTCGGGCCACGCCGAATGCAGAGGGGTGGCAGCCCGCTGAGGAAGCCTCTATCCCGAGATGCTTCGCCCAGCCTTCGGCCATCTGGCTGCGGCAGGAATTGCCCACGCACACGAACAGGACCTTCATCGACAGTGCCTGTCCGGTCACCTACATCAACAATGGGTCCACAGATTCAGGATTCGGTGTCCGCAGGGAACAACCAATGGTTGAAATGAGGCACGCAGGTGGCCTGAGCCGGAGTGAGGGACTTGGCTGATTCACCCATCTCGCATCACGAAGGCGGAGGTGGAGCAGGACCACCACCTGACGAGGAGAAGGCGAGCGGGGAACAGCAGGCGAAGATGGAGCAGGCGTACTCGCAGATGCAGCGCAAGCTGCGCATCACGAAGATCGGAGAGCAGGTCAAGCACAAGCTGATGATCCTCTCGGGGAAGGGGGGCGTCGGCAAGACGACCGTCGCCACCGGTCTGGCTCTCTCGCTGGCGCGCCGCGGCCTCAAGGTAGGCCTGATGGACATCGACATCACCGGACCTAACGTCACCAAGATGATCGGCATGACCGGTCATGACCTCAAGGTCGAGGACAGCACGATCCACCCTGCCATCGGCCCGTACGGAGTGAAGGTCATCTCGATGGCATTCCTGCTCGAGGATCCTGATGCGGCGATCATCTGGCGCGGGCCGATCAAGCTCGGTGCCATCCAGCAGTTCATCGGGGATGTCGCCTGGGGCGAACTCGACGCCATGATCATCGACTTCCCGCCGGGATCGAGTGACGAACCGCTCACCGTGGCCCAGTCCCTGCCGAACATCGACGGCGTCGTCGTGGTGACCACTCCCCAGGAGGTCGCCCTGCTGGACAGCCGCAAGTCGATCAACTTCGCCGAGACGGTCAAGGTGCCCGTGCTCGGGATCATCGAGAACATGAGCGGCTACACGCTCACGGGAACGGCGGTGCCGAACTCGGATGTGACCGTGATGGGCCCGAATGGGGTGCCCATCGAGGTGCAGACCGACGACGAAGGGGCGTGGAGCGTCATGCTCGACCTGTTCAAGCAGGGCGGAGGCGAGAAGGCGGCCGAAGAACTAGGGGTTCCATTCCTGGGCCGCCTGCCGTTCGACCCCGGGATCGTGCGCGGCGGCGATGACGGAGTGCACCGCATCATCGCCGACCCGGATGGCGAGGCTGCGAAGGCGTTCGAAGGCATCGTCAACAAACTGCTCGAGGGCATGAGCGCTTCCACCAGTTCCCCCCTGAAGATCATCTGAACATCTCCCCATTGCCGGAATGGGGAAAAGCAGAGGCGCGGAGAGGTTCGCAGAGGAGTCGGTGCCTTGGCGGCGGTAACTAGCGTCTACATCACATGGGTGACCGGCGCGCTGCTCGGCGGAATCCTGCTGATGCCGCTGTTCAAACCGGCGGGTAAACGGGTGACGCTGGCCGGATTCGTCGACATGTTCCGTCGCTACTGGTTGCACATCGCCGTGGGGTGCAGCATCTTCGTGTGGAAGGACCTGCTCGATGCGGCGGATCGCAGCTTGCTGGCGAATGCACGACTGGACATGACCCCGTTCGTGTCTGCGGTAGAGGGTGAC
>JAKUTA010000125.1 GCA_022447885.1 Candidatus Poseidoniales archaeon
CGGCAGCCACTCCAATGATCATGGCGCTGTGGGGGCTGACGAATCCGGCCGCGGGAGTGAAGGTGGCCAAGCCGGCGGTCATGCCGATGAGCATCTCCACGAACGAGGGTTTCTCGTCACGGTGCCAGGCGATGAGCAACCAGGTGATGGCTGCGAAGGCAGCGGCGATCTGCGTGTTGATGAAGGCGAGCACGGCGATGCCGCCCACGTCCAGCGCGCTGCCGGCGTTGAAGCCGAACCAGCCGAACCAGAGGAGCGCCGCTCCGAGCGCGACGAACGGCACGTTGTGGACACTCTCGTCCTCGTTCTTCCTGCTCCCCACATACATCACACTGGCCAAGGCCGCCATGCCCGCCAGCGCGTGCACCACGATGCCACCGGCGAAATCGAGGACACCCCACTCAAACAGAAGGCCTCCACCCCAGATCATGTGCACGAAGGGGAAGTAGACGAACAACTGCCAGGCCACCAAGAAGATCAGGTAGGCCTTGAAAGTGATGCGACCGGCGAAAGCACCGGTGATGAGTGCCGGGGTGATGACGGCGAACATCATCTGGTAGACGACGAACAACAGTACGGGTATGTCCAAGCCCGGGTAGAGCTCATCGATTCCGATCCCCTTCAGGAACATGAGATCCAGGTTGCCGATGATTCCCCCAGCACCGCCGCTGAAGCACAGCGAGTAGCCCACGGTGACCCAGAGGATGGTCGTGACGCCCATCGACACATAGGACTGCATCATTATCGTCAGGACGTTCTTCTTGCTTACCAGGCCGCCATAGAAGAAGGCCAATCCGGGTGTCATTATCATTACCAAAGCGGTGGCTACGAGCATGAAGCCCGTATCGCCAGTGTCTAGAGCCATGACTCGTGCAGCGAAAATCCACCCTTAGTCATTGGCACGGATGTAGAATAACGAGACGTGCACGAATCCTTGTGCGTCTGAACCCTACTCTGCGTTCAGGTGTTGATTCAATAGTCCCGGAGCAGTTGCTCGGAGCCCATCAATCGGTTCGGTGTCCATCCGCATGAGTGAACGGCAACTCGTGGCGTGACTCACCGATGTCGTCCTCGAAGGGGCTGTGCCTTTCGAAGTGGATCATCGAGTGCAGGATGGTGCCGGCCAGCAGCCTGTGCTTCCGGTTCTGCGCGTCGATGCGCTCGCGGGTCGAGTGCTCGATCAAGATGATCTCCTTGGCGAGTGCGTCGAGGTCGTCGACGTTCTCCCATACGATCAGCGAATAGACAGTCTCGAGTGCGAGGAATTCATCCATCACTATGTCCGTGTAGGTCGCGCTGGTGCGGGTGACGCTCAACACCGCCATGGCGACCACCAGCGCGCTGAACGCTGAGATGGCGATCGGCTGTATGTCCCAACCCAGGATGACCTGCACTCCACCGGTGCCGATGACCAGCGCCACGATGAGGAAGGAGCCCATCTGCACCATCTGGGCGCGCATCGAGGACAGTTCGCTGTTGGCGGCCAGCGCGACATCCATCTTCAGGCGGATGTAGCCCAGGATGCGATCGAGTTCGCGACCGCGGAGGATATCCTCGGCGGCCTCCAACGTCCTGATCGGCGCCTCGGACGGCTCGACGGACTCCGCTTCATCACTCATGGCCATCCGACCCGGTCGCTGTTCATGAATGGCATCCCCCGGGGCACGCACATAACGAGGAGCGAGGCCGACCCTGCATCAGGAATCGTTGGCGGGCATCGTCGCCCACAGCAGGCTGGCGGACAGGAAGATCATCACCGAGCCGAACCAGTCTGGCTCCCCGGGAGCGGGTGAACTGTCGGCGACCGACTCCTGCAGGAGCATGTTGGAGAGCAGGGGCGCCCAATCCACCGTGCATCCGGCCGAGGGGTCCACCTGACAACCGTTCGCGAGGCCGATGAACAGGTTGAACAGGAGCAGCAGGAAAGCGAAGGCCCCTGCGAGCACCAGAGCGAGGTTCACCCCCGGTTGCCGTAACAATCGGGTCGAAGGGAGCAGATTGGATAGTTGTGAGTTATCGGTAAACACCCATGCCCGGAGCCATTCACCGAATCCTGACCCGGAGGGGGACTCATGTGTCACTGGTGGCGCTTGTTCCTCATCCGGATCCTCTGAGGCAGCCTCGACGGCTGCCGTCAGGTCCTCGTCATCCGACTCATCCGCCGCTGGAGCGTCATCGTCGGAATCGTAGTCGCCCTCCTTGTAGCGCTTCCACAGTTCGGAGAGTTCCGATGCTGACAGCCCCCGTCCGGAGTGGCTCTTGCGGAACTCGTTCCACGAATCCATCGCACCGGCTGGGCGCGTCTCCTACTTCAAGCGAGTGCTGAGAACGTCTTTCGCGCCGCGCTCCGGAGAGGCTGGCTCATCTCCGACGGGGAGGACGGTCGATGCCGAGTCTCTGGCGAACCAGCCTGATCTTGCCCGAGGCGGTCACGCAGCGGACGCCTTCGAAGCCGGGTTCGAGCACGGCGCGGGCGTCCGCATAGTGCTCCAGGCGGACGCGGACGATGGCGGAGTTGTCCTTGAAGTCGTACAGGCGCCAGTCCTCACCCAGAGCAGGGATGCGTTCCAGAACCCCCTGTAGGTCGTCGCGAGTGCTGAACACGGCGTCGACCTCGAGTCCGAGCCAACGACGCTTGCCGCGGGCCGCCTTGCGTAGTCTGGGCATCGCTCGCTCGCGGCGGGGCATCGGCCTTAACAGGATGGTGCGCCACCGAATCACCATGGAAGGAGAGGTGAGCGCCCCCGTGAATATCGCCGGGGATGAAGAGGAGGAGCCGGTCTTCGGGTTGCGCGACCTGCTCGGGACTTTGCTCGATAGGCAGACGCTTCCGCACGTGCTGCTGCTCACGCTGCTCTCCAGCGGCCTGTTCGCGCTCACGAGCCTGACGGATGGTGCGTACGAGCTTACCTCGCTCGCCTTCCTTTCGCTCTCACTGGGTTACGCCCTGACAGCCGTCCTGACCCGTTTCGGCTTCGTGCACGACTGGGTGCGCACCGACGCCAGCGAGGTGCAGGCCACTGGCGGCATCAAGGGACTCGCGCTGCGCTCAGCAAAGGTCTGGTCGCTTCCGCTGCTGCTCGCCGCAGCGATCGCCGGGGGTGTCAAGAGCACGTTGCTCGCCGATGGCGCGTACGCGGCATGGCCGGCGCTGGGCCTCGCCGGCCTGTTCATCGTCTGGTCCGCCGGCCAGGCGGGCTCGTTCCGCACCGCCGCCTCTTCGTGGCTGTCAGGGAGCAGGAGGTCGCGCGACAGCAGACCCGGGCCGGGCAGCGTGGGCGGGATGTTCACGCTGCACATGCTCGCGCTGCTCCTGCTCGCCGGAGCGCTGGCGTTCCTGTTCGGCTACGGAGCGCGTGACCCTGCAGATGCCGATCTCGACACGCATCTCCGCTGGGTCGGATTCGTGCTGGTCGTCGGTGTGATCCAGTTCGGCATCCTGCGCTGGCTGCGCGCGCACTACGAGGCGGCGGCGGTGCGCAAGGGAAGCGCACGCTTCGCGCTGCGCTGGGGCATCGTTGCACAGGCGTTCGTCACCTGGCACATGCTCAGCGCGTGGCGCCGGTTCATCGACCCCCCCTCGGCGATTGCGCAACTGTTCGAGGAGACCATCCTGATGGTGTTCGCGGTCGTGATGGCGATCTGGGCGCTGTCCAGTCGCGGGGTCAAGAAGGGGAGCAAGCTGTTCAGCTCCGAGAACGCGCTCTTCTGGGGGTTGGCGTTCGGCTTCGGTTATGCCGGGAGCATCGCCATGATCACCCGGTTGTCGGGCGGCGGCCTTGCGACCACCATGGGATTCGGCCACCTCGTGACCGCAGGTGCGCTGATTCTGATGCATCCGGCGGTGATCACCAGCCACAACAGCCTGCTGGCGACAACCTCGGAGGAAGATGAGGACGGAGTCGGCTCTGACCGAACCTCACAGGAGCCGGCATCCGTTGAGCCTGAAAGCGAGCCCGAAGAATCTCAGGACGAGGTGGAACTGGCTGAACCGGAGTTGGGGAGTTGGCCCGAGGATGAGGAAGAGGACGAAGATTGGGAACTGGATGAGTCGGATTTCGACGACCTGGAACTGCTCGATTGAGTCTATAGACCACTGACAACAGCGACGACACGCATCCTGCCGTCGAGTTCGTCAGCCATCCTTGCACCGAGAATCACCTGTGAGTCGTCGCTGAACCCGCGGGTGAACGCGTCGGCGACCGAGTTCACCTGAGCGACCGTCATGCGCGGCCCGCCCTCGATCTGCAACAAGCAGCCTGAGGCACCCTCCACCTAGAGCCCGGCGAGCGGGGAGGCGAGCGCCGAGCGGAACAGCGCCTCAGGGTTCGTTGCATCGCCCTCAGCCACCAACAGTGTGGCCTCGCCGGTGTGGCCGACCACCGCCCTCAAATCCATCAGGTCCAGATTGATCAGCCCGACGCGGCCGAGGGTGAGCACGATTCCTTGAACCAGTTCCTCCACCCATGAGGCATCTCGTCGCCAGTCGGCCCCGCGCTCCCGAGCCTGCCAAGCGAGTCGGTCGAGCGTCAGGCGCACGCACACATCAGACGCCTCCTCAAGGCGTGGCAAAGCGGCCTCCGCCAGCGCGCATCTGGCTGGTTGGTCC
>JAKUTA010000126.1 GCA_022447885.1 Candidatus Poseidoniales archaeon
AGTTCCATGTGGCGGGGCCGACGTGCCCTCGTGACCGGCGGGGCTGGATTCATCGGTTCGCACCTCGTCGATGCCCTGCTGGCGTCTGGGGCGTCTGTCGTAGTGCTCGATGACTGCTCGTCAGGGCGTACTGCCCAGGTGCCGGAAGGAGCCGAACTCGTCTCCGCCAGCATCTCCGATGCCTCTTCTCGCTCAACCGCCCTGTCCGGTTGTTCAGCTGTGTTCCATCTGGCGGCGATCGCCTCGGTGGTGCGTTGCGAAGATGATCCGGAACTATCCGCATCGGTCAACCGCCAGGCGTCGCTCGACCTGCTCGCCGAGGCGGGCATCATCGGCGTCGGCGCGTTCGTGTTCGCCAGCAGCGCGGCCGTCTACGGAGAGCCGCAGCATCTGCCGATCACCGAGTCGCACCCGCTCGCACCGCTGGCCACCTACGGCGCTGACAAGGCGGTGGTCGACGAGGCGATCACCACTCTGGGAATCGAGGGCGTGGCTGCCACCGCGTTGCGCTTCTTCAACGTCTACGGGTCACGCCAGGACCCGTCTTCTCCCTACAGCGGCGTGCTCTCCATCTTCACCCAGCGAGCGAGTTCCGGCGAGGGCGTGACCATCTTCGGCGACGGGTTACAGACCCGCGACTTCGTGCACGTGTCCGACGTCGTGTCCGCCATGATGGCCGCAGGGGAGTCCCTGCTCACCCTCGGCACCGCCTCACCCGCTCACGCCACGCCGTTCAACGTCTGCAGCGGAGTGACCGTCACCTTGCTGGATGTGGTCGCCGCGCTCGACGCCATCACCCAACAGCCGATGGATGTCACCCATGCGCCCGCCCGCGAGGGCGAGATCCGCGACAGTTTCGGCGACCCCGCGGCTCTGACGGCCGCGCTCGACTGGACTCCCGAAGTCACGCTCGAAGAAGGCCTCAGGGACCTGATGGAGCAACTGTAGGTGGGACCGTCAGTTCATTTCCCATTGGGGATGACAGGGTTGACGGGACGGGGGAAGAAGCGGCGCACGAGCAACTTGCGCAGGATTCGCGCGCCATCGGGAACACCTCCGAGTTTGGCTCCCCCGATTCGAAGCCGGTAGAGTATCGGCACTTCCCCGATGCGCAGGTCGTTGTGGGCGCAGGCGGCGTACATCTCCGCTTCGATCTCGAAGCCGGACGAGTTGAGGTCCATGGTGGAGATGGCAGACCGCGTGAACGCCCAGTATCCGGTGCAGACATCGCTCAAGAAGCGGCGGTAGAGGGCCACGGCAGCCCAGGTGAGAATGTGGTTCCCGATGTAGTTGAAGCGGCTCATGGCGCCCTCCTCTATGCGGCCGCGCAAGCGGCTGCCGATGACCACGTCGAAGTCATGCTCGACGAGATGGTGCAGCAACCTCGGCATGTCCGCCGGGTCGTAGCTGCCGTCGCTGTCGAGCATCACCAGCACATCGTCTCCCGTCTCGAGGAAGTAGGAGAACGACTGGCGCAGGGCCACCCCCTTGCCCCGTTCCTCCCTCTGGCTCAGCACTTCGAGACCAAGTCCGCGGGCGACATCGGGCGTCCCGTCCTTGCTGCCTCCGTCCATCAGCACGATGCGGGTGTTCAACCCATCCCGCTTGAGTTCCTCCAAGGGGATCTCCGCCACCAGTTCAGGCAGCGCGCCAACCTCATCGAGTGCCGGCAGAAGAATCGTCAGGTTCGCCATCCGTACACCTTCTTCGCCTGTTCGCTCATCTAACCATCGGTCTGAGTTCGACCCAGTGCAACCTGACCCCGCTCTCATCGAAGATCCGGTCCCCCCTGCCGCTCGCTCCGGCGGGGTTGATCCATGTCTCACCGCCGCCGCTCACCTTCACCGTCACCTCGATGCGGTCGCCGGTTGAGGTGTGCAACGGCAGGGACAGCTGCTCCCAGCCGCCGGCGGTGGTGTAGGACCACGATTGATGCTCACCGGCGTCCACTATGTGAATCTCGACCGAGAGACCGGCGGGTGCGTCCACCATCAGGTGCAGCATCACCGCCCGGTCGCGCGAGTCGCGGCCGAGCGGAGCCGCCAGCGACAGTTCGCCATCGGTCAGCACCGGCTGGTGGTCCGGGCGGTTCACCAGCTGGTCCATGTCGACCATCCACCAGGGATCGGGTCTCCACTCGCAGTTGCCCACGCACGCCTCCTCGACAGGATAGGTGAACGAACTGCGCAGCGCCGAACGGGTCGTCGGCATCTGCTCGAACGTCCACAGCCGGCTCCCCTCGACGTCCCGCTCGAGCGTCCAGTGGTCCGAGGCGGCCAGCACCGAGCCGAACGTCCCGAGCGGGCTCGTCAGCGCGTGGGTGATCCCGAGCGCTTGGATACGGGCATGGTCGTCGGTCAGGATGGCCTGCTTCGCGTTCCCTTGGATGGACGATTGCACGTCGACCAGCCCCAGGCTCGGGAACGAGGTCACCGCAATATCCAGAGGCAGGTCGTAGAAGTCTCCCCAGTGTGCGTCCTCGGTGAAGATGAGCGATCCCGGAGGAAGTTCGAGAGTTGACATCAGCGTCCGGTCCCCGTCGGTCTGCGGCCGCAGTTCGGGATGCTCCGACAGTTCAAACAGCACCATGTTGGCGCCCAACACCTGCAGCAGCACCAGCGCCAGCACGCCCAGCGACAGCGTCGCGGAAGCAGGACCAGGGAGTTCCATCGGGATCCACAGGTCTCTCTCCACCTCCGCATCATCAACCCCGCTCGGAGCCGATTCGACCACCGTCTCCGCCCCCAGCCGCCGACTCGCCTCGAGCAGTTCGGCGACCACCGCCTCACCATGCTCATCGAGCGAGATGCGTTTCAGGCGCGGTGTCAACTTCGCTCCTTCTGCGAGCAGTATGCCGGCGAGCACGGCGAGCGGGATGTGGAATGCGTGCAGCGACATGCTGTAGAGGACGTAGGAGAGCAGCGTGAACACCGGGAAGAAGATGACTCCACTCAGCAGATGGACCAGGGTCAGCAGCCACTGCAATCCCAGCCAGGCGCTGAGCAGCAGGACCTCGGTCGAGCGTCTCCCGCGCCAGACGGACACCACTGCCAGGGCGACCAGCACGGGGCTGTTGTAGAGGAGCAGACGCAGTCCGCCCTGCCAGCCGTACTCCGCGAACACCGGTTCCGCCAGCAGCCGAGGTGCATAGGCGAGCAGCACGACGGCGGAAGCCAGTGCGAGCAGAATAACCGATGTGAGCGCCAGGCGGCCCACAGCAGCGCTGTTCTGTGCCTCGTACCTGGTCAACAGCAGGTTGGCGAGCAGCAGTGTTCCGAGATAGATGCTGCCGGTCGGGTGGATCGCTCCCACCGCGACCACGCACACCGCGAACAGCAGGTCATGGCTGCGCCCCCGCTGTCCTACCGGCCGCATCAGCACGAGCAGCCCGAGCACGAGTCCGATCTGGCTGGCGACGGTCGGGTATCCCGAGTCGTGCGCCTTGGCGAACAGCGCTGGAGCGAGCCCCATGCACAGCAGCGTGGGCGCCCCCGCTCCCCACTTGTCCGCCGCGCCCGCCAGCCCCCACAGAAGTGCCAGGAGAGACAGTTGCCCGACCAGATGCACGGCGCTCGCCGGGGACAGCCGCAGCACCGATTCGAGCAGAGCGCACATCGCCGGGAAAGCCGGCGGGTACGTCCAGGTGCCGACGGAGGCGGCTGGCAGCGTCAGGTCGCCGGCGGTCGCCAACCTGTGTGAGAGGGTGGAGAATCCGATCCAGTCGACTCCGTTGGGATATGTGAACAGGAACAATGGCAGCAGGGCGAGCAGCGCCGAGGCCGCCAGCGCCAGCGGGAACCATGACGCCCGCCGACGGAGCAGGTCCTTGCGCTTCTCCTCGGCCTCCTCGACGTCCTCCTCGACGCGAATCGTCTCATCCTCGCCCTCGATGCGCGCCGCCACCTTCGTCGAGCCGGCATCCACCCCGCCCTCGGCCTCATCAGCATCATCGCTGATCTCGACCTTCTCCTGCAACCGCTCCCACGGTGAAAGGCGGCGCACGCGCACGACGTCACGCTGCCACAGTCCGGCGATCGACAGCCCGTTGGCGGCGATCAGCAGCAGCAGCAGCACAGCCAGGTCGAACTTGCCGGTGAGGATGACCATCCAGCCTGAGATGCCGTAACTGACCATGAGCGACAGTGCGGGAACGAGCAGCATGCGGCGGAATCGGTCGGCGCCGGGATCGAGCACGCGCAGGATCGCCAGCCCGGGGAACAATCCGATGCCGAACAGCAGGGCTCCCCCTACGATGACCTGCCACAGGATGACGCCCAGCTCCCCCTCCATTGTCCAGACCCAGCAGGGCCACCCGACCGTGGTTCAAGAGATGTGCGAGTGACCGTGAGATGGATGAATGTCCCCCATGCGGTTGAAAGGGGAGGCGTGAGTGGTAGCCACGTGAGCGGAATCGACTGGGATGCGCACGACTTCCACTCGGTGGTCGAACTACCTGACGACTACGTCGTCCTGAACCTCTCCGAAGGTGCCCCGGTGACTCTGTTCGATGGCAGGACATGCACCATCGGACGCTACGACGAACTGCGTCCGAACGTCTACAACACACCTCTTTTCGGCGGCGTTCGCAACATCCACATGGGCAT
>JAKUTA010000127.1 GCA_022447885.1 Candidatus Poseidoniales archaeon
TCAAAGGAGGGCAACAAGGTAGCGGAGCGGATGCGCGCCATCATGCTGTTGTCCACATTCATGATCGCAGCTGGCATGCTCACCGGTGAGGCGTTCCTAGGTGTCGAATCAGCGGCGTTGGCTGCTGTGGACGGACTGCCCAGTGGAGGTGAGGACGTGCCTGAGATGGCCGGAGGAGTACCATTGCTGAATGAAACCGGAGATCCGGTCATGCGAAAAGAACTGATGGGGGATCTGGGTTGGTATCCATGGGTGAGAATGGTCTCGTTCATCGCGATTAACGTGCTGTTAGCCGGATCGATATACATGTTGTTCCGCAAGGCGGGCATCATCGGTCCCAAGGACCAGTTGATGGAAGCGGAGCTGGATTGAGGAGGCTGCGCGATGGCGCGCGAGTCTCCTCCACTGCACGCCTGGCTCCTGCTGGCGGTGGCCGTGCTGGCCGTGTCTAGCGCCGGGCCGGTGTTCCAACTGATCGACGAGGTGCAGCCGCTGCTGCGCGCCTCGTGGCGGCTGCAATTGACCGCCATATTCCTGGCACCATTGGCGGTATGGCAGTATCGCGGCATGGACGCGCAGACTAGGGAGCGCACCAGAACGCCGAAGGTGACCGGGATCATCGTCGGGTCCGGCCTCTGCCTATGGATCCACTTCGGCAGTTGGGTGTGGTCGCTGGACCACACGTCGTTGCCCCACAGTCTGCTGTTCGTCACCGCCCACCCGCTGGTCTTCGTTGCCGGACTCTGGCTGCTCAAGCGACCGACCAACCGGCAGCAGACTCTCGGTGCCGTGCTCGGTTTCCTCGGTGCTGCCGTGGTTCTGATGGGAATCGGTTCGGAGGGAGACGTCACCCTCGCCGGTGATGCCGCCGCCTTCCTCGGAGCGGTCGCCATCGTGGGATACCTCACCGCTGGGCGGGTGCTGAGGGAGTGGATGCCGCTGTTCGTCTACGCCTTCCCGGTCACGCTCATCGCCGCCGTCATGCTGGGGCTGTCCGCCGTCTGGCTGGAGGGGGCCGCCTGGGGCACCATCCCCGCGGCGTCCGCGGTGCTCGGATGGAGTTCTCTCGTCTGGCTTCCGTACATCGCCTACCTCGCTCTCGGTCCGGGAATGGTCGGGCACACGGGAATCAACGCGGTGCTGCGCTGGTTTCCACCGCTGGTGATCTCCGTCGCGGTCGTGCTCGAGCCGCTCATCGGTTCGCTGCTCGGATGGGTGCTGGGCACGACCGGCGTTCCCGGGATGTGGACGTGGCTGGGCGGTCCACTTCTCATCGCTGGGGTCCTGCTGGTCAGCATGGGCTTGGATGAGTTGAATACCGATGCTCAGGCAGCCGCCAGCGAGGAGTGAGTCGTGGCACGTCCCTGCATCCTGCTGACCAACGACGATGGCATCGAGGCGGCCGGTCTGCACGCGCTCATCCGGGCGCTGCATGCTCAGGGATTTCCGCTGATGGTGCTCGCTCCCGCGCAGGAGCAGAGCGCCTCCGGGATGCGGCTGACACTCCATCAGGACCTCGCGGTCACGCGGCGGGACGACCTGCTCGACGGTCTTGAACTGGACCCGGCCGGACCACCAATCGAGTTGGTCAGCATCGACGCCTCTCCCTGTGATGCGATCATCTTGGCGCTCGAGGAGTTTGAACAGCTGTTCTCCGAAGGAATGGTGCCCGCGCTGTGCGTCAGTGGAATCAACCACGGTCCGAATGTCTCCATCGACGTGCTTCACTCGGGCACATTGGCAGCCGCTCGCCAAGCGGCGGTATACGGGATGCCGGCGATCTCCACCAGTCTGGGGACGTTCGACCACGACGATTACTCCCAGGCAGTCGAAGCAACGCTGAAGGTGGTCGAAGCGGCGGTGGAAGGCTTGCCAGACACACCTGCCAACCGGCTGCGCCCGCACGGCATTCGCGGACCCGGGCAGAAAGATGGGAGGTCGTCGATGGGTGCGCTCAGAATGGCGTTCCAGCGTGGTGATGTGCTGCTCAACGTGAACTGCGCCGGAGACTGGGATGGCACCTACCAGACCACCCGGCTGGGAGCACGATGGTACCGTGGGGCCATTGAAATGAGCTCTGTCGAACTCGGTGAACACAGTTGCCGCATCGGGGCGAAGGAGATCGTGCTCGAGGAGGTCGAGGGCGGCGATGCGGACGCCCTCGCTGCCGGAAGCACCTCGATCACGACGCTGGCGACCTGGCCGCAGACGCATCCGCTGGCCACTCCCGACGCACTGCTGCAGGCAGCCCGCGAAGCCGACCTCGACGGACTACCTCGCTGGCTCACCGCTTGAGCCTCGTTCCCCGAGGTCGAGTGGCAGACCATTATCGAGCAGATGGTGTACCACCGCGATTGCCGAATGCCCCTGGATCCACCGCTCCCCCAGTGAACGGACAGGCATGACGGCATCCATCGCATCGATCTCCTCCGTCGTGAAGGATCGGTCATCGGAGAGGAAGAACCCGAACCTCGCCCCCATGTCATCACTACCCGGGGAAGAATCCCCGTCTACCCACAGTGGGGGGGCATCAGCGTCCAGCCGCACCAGCGTCACCCCCTCGCGGCGCCATTCGGCGATGGTCGTCGAGATGTCGCCTCCGCTGTGCCACAGACCCGTCCATACCTCCTCGAGTCGCCCTACAGGTGGTGTGGGCTCACGCAGGACCTTGGCGATCTGGCCGGCGATGGCGCGCTCGTCCGCGTGCACTCCCTCCAACCTGCTTCCTTCGAACCAGATCCGCCGCGGGGGACCGGGGCCACCCATCAGGTGCAGGGTGATGTCTGAATCGTCTCGGATGCCGTGGGACAGGAACAGCGCGGTGTTGATCGCGCGCACGAGCACGTCCATCCTGCCGCCCGCACCCGCGAGGTCGTTGAGCGGCAGCGTGCCGTCATTGACGGCGCGATGGCCGATGATGGCGAAGCGCCGCTCTCCCATGCCCAGCAGGTCGGGGTCTGCCGCAATGAACTCTCTGCGTGACAGGCTCTGACCTGTGTTCAGGTTGACTTCCAATCGAATCATCGCGAGCCCGACGGGCAGGAACTGTGATAGAGGGTAAGTAAGGGCGCACGGCCATGGAGGACATCGAGCGAGCAGCCAAGCCATTCAACATCAACTGGCTCAACACGGCGTTCCTCCTGGGCACGCCACCGCTCGCCCTCGTCGGTGCCATCTGGCATGGACTCACGTACGGGATCACCTGGGTCGAGGGGATGATCTTCTTCGTCTGGTATTTCGCCTGCGGTCTTTCGATCACGGTCGGCTACCACCGGCTGTTCACGCACCGCAGCCACGACGCCCGCGCCCCCCTCCGCCTCGCCTACGCGGTGTTCGGCGCCGGCTCGTTCCAGAATTCCATCCTCGAGTGGTCGAGCGACCATCGTCGCCATCACAAGGAGGTCGACCATGAGGCGGACCCGTACAATGCGTCGCGCGGATTCTGGTGGAGCCATTTCCTCTGGATATTGATGGACGAGCATGTGGGTGAACCAGACTACACCAATGTGCGCGACCTGCAGAAGGACTGGGTGGTTCGCTTCCAGCACCGGTTCATCTTCAGCATCGGCTTCCTGTCCGGGATGGTCGCCCCAGCCCTGCTCGGATTCGCCCTCGGAGGGGTGGGCACAGCCATCGGAGGCTTCGTCTGGGGTGGACTCGTGCGCACGGTGTTCGTGCACCATGGTACCTTCCTGATCAATTCAGCAGCACACGTCTGGGGCAAGCAACCCTACGCGACCACCAACAGCAGCAAGGATTCGTCCTGGCTCGCCTTCTTCACCTTCGGGGAGGGCTACCACAACTTTCACCACACCTATCCGGCGGACTATCGCAACGGCCACCGCTGGTGGCAATGGGACCCGTCGAAATGGTTGATCCAAGCCGCGTCACTGGTCCGGTTGAGTGACAACCTGAAGCGCGCCCCGAAGTGGTCGATCGAGACGGCGCGGATGGAGACAAGCTTCCAGCGAGCGGCCTCGGATGCTGCAACCGAGCATGGTGAGGAGCAGATGAACGTCTTCCAGGCCAGATCGAAAGCGTGTTGTGACGGATTGAGGAGCGCTCTGCGCCAGATCGATGCGAAGCGGCAGCAGTTGAAACAGGTGGGCCGGGACAAGCGGGACCAGTTGGTGAATCAACTGAAGCAAGCGAAGATGTCGGTGAAGCAGGTCCGAGGAGATTTCCAGCTGTTGTTGGCGGAGATGTCCCTCACCCCCAGACCGAGCCACTCTTGAGTCGACGGCGGCGCCACTTCGAGCCGCCTGATGATGAACCTGAGACTACGGCAACCCATTCCGAACGGGATCACATCTGGAATTCGGAATCGTCGAGGCTGCCCATCATCTCCTTCATCTTCTTGCGCATCTGGCGGTCGCCGCGCATGCCTTTCATCATCTTGCGCGACTTGTTCCACTGAGCGAGCAGTGCCCGCACCTCCTTCTCCGTCGATCCCGAGCCACGCGCCACCCTCCGGATACGTTCCTGTTTGAGCAGCGTGGGTTCGTTCTTCTCGTCGGCGGTCATCGAGTCCATGATGACGCGGAAGCGATCGAGGTTGGTCTGCATCTCCTTCTTCTGCCTGGGT
>JAKUTA010000128.1 GCA_022447885.1 Candidatus Poseidoniales archaeon
CCGGAGCCGGTCGAACTCACAGGGCCGCGGTTGGACAGCGCCATCCCGGTCTCATCACTGCGATCGCTGACGGTTGAGCTGAAGGTGAATGAGCAGGAGCAACTGGACATCGACAGCGTGCGGCTGAACTGGCGGGTGACCGCAGGGTCGAACCCTGAGGGTGAGGTGGTGGCCAGCGGCGCGGAGATGATGACGCTGCCAGCGCACAACGCCGCCGGTGAGGAGATTCCGTTGAGGGCGACGTTCGACCTCAATTCGAAGATACCGGGGACGCGGCTCATGGAGCCGTTGGCCTTGCACATCTGGGTCACTGGGGCGGACATGGTTGGCCATGCCATGGTGTCGGACATCCAGTTCAATTCGCCCTCCAAACCGTTCGCGTCGTGGTCCATCCAGCAGTTGAATTCACAGATGGTGATGGGTGATGACGACCTCATCTACTCGCACAAGGGTGAGATCGAACTCGGTGACGAGGTGCTGCTCACGGTCCGGATGCTCAACGAAGGCGAGATCTACGGATTCGCCAATGTGACGCTCACGGAGATCCATTCAGATGGATCCACCCGCACGCTCACGACCATCCCTGAACTCATCGAGGCCGGCCCCGGTGAGGTCGGGAGCCTGCAGTTCGGCTGGACTCCCGACAGACTCGGTCATGTGTGGGTGGTGGTCTCCGTCGATGGTGAGCAGACCGTCACCGGCGACAGCATACACGTCGTCGATCCAGGGGATGCCGACGGTGTCATGGGCCAGTTGGAGGAGAGGGGCGTCACGCAGCAGTTGCTGATGGTGCTGGCGGTGATGGCGGTGCTGCTCGTGGCCATCGCGTTATTGGCCATCCGCTCGAAAGGAGCAGTTCACGGCGAAGGCGGTGATCTCACTGGGGAGGTAGAGGAGCAGATGGCGGCCGATGACCGCGCTGCCCAACAGGCGACCGCGGAGCAGTGGGCGCAGTGGCAGGCGCATGCCCAGCAGCAACAGGCCGGCTACGGCGCCTACGACCCAACGCAGCAGGGTTGGGACGGATACGATCAGCAGCAGTACTGGGACCAGTATCGACAGCAGTGATGACCGCATCAGGCAACGGCGGGTTGAAGTCGCACGCGCAAGTCGAGCGGGTCGCGCCACTGTAGCATAGCTGGTAGTGCACCGGATTTGTAATCCGGCGGTCGGGGGTTCAAGTCCCTCCGGTGGCTCTCCCCAATCGTGAAGTGCGGAATGCTCTCCCGTTCATCCGGGAACCATGACTGCAGTGGTGCTCGATGGCAAGGCGTGCGCGGCCGAAGTAGAGGCCGAAGTTTCTGCCCAGGTGGCCGAACTAGCCGAAGCAGGAGTGCATCCGCATCTGGCCGTGGTGATCGTCGGCGATGACCCGGCGAGCCACATCTACGTCAGCGGGAAGGAGCGCGCCTGCGCACGCGTGGGAATCCGCAGCACGCGCATCGACCTGCCGGCGGACACGGATTTCTCGCGGGTCGTCAGCACCGTCGAGGAGTTGAACGCGAATGACGATGTCCACGGGATCCTTGTGCAATCTCCTCTTCCCAAGGGAATGGATGAGTTGGCGGTGACCGACCTCATCGATCCAGCCAAGGATGTCGATGGGTTCCATCCCTCGAACCTGGGCAGGCTCGTGCAGGGACGTGTGGACGGCATGGTGCCGTGCACCCCAGCCGGGATCGTCCACCTGCTCAACTGGGGCGGAGTCGAACTCTCCGGCAAGCGCGCTGTGGTCATCGGGAGGTCCCGAATCGTGGGAACCCCGGTCTCACTTCTCCTGGCGCGCAAGGGTGTCGATTCCACGGTGTCCGTCGCTCACTCACGTACCGCTGATCTGGCAGGCCTCTGCAGGCAGGCCGACATCCTCGTCGCCGCTGTCGGTCGAGCCGAACTCGTGCGCGCTGACTGGGTGAAGCCTGGAGCGGCGGTCATCGACGTAGGCGTGAATCGTGTCGATGATGATTCTGAAAGAGGCTACCATCTCGCCGGCGACGTCCACCCCGAGGTGTCTGCGGTCGCCGGCACGATCAGCCCTGTTCCCGGAGGGGTCGGTCCGATGACCATCGCCATGCTGATGCGCAACACGGTCAGAGCTGCATTCAACCAATCCAAATGAGGTCGGGCACAGGGTGGGGTGTGCCCGGGAATATCTCATTCGGAGTGACCGGACCAGGCCGCTTCCGCGTGCAGCGCCTTGCCCTTCACAGGGATGATCTTCCTGTAGACATCAGCAGGGTTGCACAGTTGCCCATCCACCGTGAGCAGTCGTTGTAGCGGTATCCCGAAGTGCTCCTCGTTGCGCATCAGCAGGGGTTCGATGACCGCCCAGTCAGCCTCTGAGAGTCCCGTGAATTCACCTCCGTTTAGTTGCGAATCAGATAGTGTGCTGTGTGGGTCGCGCACGTAGATGGCACCCCCGGAGGCGAGCGAGAACAGGTTGCCACCCGGATATGGGGTGAGCATCTCCTCGAGCATCCCGCGGCCGTCATAGCGCATTCCGTTGATGATGACGAAGCCACCATCCTTGAGCGGGTCTCCCGCCATGAATGACTCCGCCATGTAGTCGAGCGCGGTTCCGTTGACGACCAGTTTCGGTGTGCCCACCGAGTTGATCATCGGGCGTCCGGCGGCGTTGCCGAGCACGAACATCTCGCCACCCTTGGACCCATATCCGTAGCATTGCCCGACGTCCCCATGCACCACCAGCTCACCGCTGTTGTGGATCTGCGCCACCTGGTCCTGCGCGTTGCCATGCATCACCAACGTCATGCCGTCGTTGCCGCTGGCGAGGTAATCCCCGACAGACCCGTAGACGTCCATGCGCACCCCGTCGCTTCCGCTTCCGAAACCGTTGCCGATGAACCGATGACCTCTGCAGTTGATGACGTGGAACGTGCGCCAACCGCCGCGATACAATGCGACGAGTTCCCGGGCCAGCGATTCGGTCCCTTCGATGGGGTATGGCCTGGCATCGACCACGATCGCCTGTTCGGCGTTCAGGGGCTCAGGGCGGTGGCCCACGGTCTTCTGGCCGACGAACAGGTCGTCCGGCTGGTTGGCCGCGTGCGCCAGGATGCCCATCAGCGTGTCCTGCACCTTGTGCAGCCACCGGCTCGGGCGCAGCGAACCGGCAGGATAGCGGCGGTCGAGCAGCAGCGTGAGGATCTCGATGGGGCGTGAACGGGAGTGCTCCTGGGATTCGGAGACGAGTTCCGAGAGCACCGCCTGCGCCGCCGCCCAATCCATGTCCTGCAGTTCTTCCACGATATGCTCGAAGGCCGCGGCAGCGCTGTCGGTCAGTGGCAGGTCGACCCCCGAGGTCATCGCCACGTCACCCGGATCGAAGTCACCCTCGGGGTGGGTGTCGACCACCTCTCCGAACTTGTTCGTCATCACCAGTTCGCGTTCACCATGCTCCACCGGCAGCAGGTCGAAGATGAACGCCCCGCCGTCGGTGTACGAGCCACCTCTGGCGTTCCAGAATTCGTCGCAGCGTGGCCAGAAGCGCTTGTCCTCAGCAGCGATGCTCTCCATCGCCGCGTCGATGACCTGCTTCTCCGAGGCGCAGAACGCGATGCCCACCTCGCCCCGCTGGTAGGAGAACACCTGCGGGCGCAGCATGCTCGTGTCAGTGATTCCCAACAACCGATGCACTCCCGCTTCCTGCTGTGCGATGATGAAGAACCAGGGTCCATCGGGAGAGCCGTGGATGTGCGTCTTCTGGATGGCGTCGTAGACCTCCTGTTTCTCGTCGGGGAGCATCACGAAGTCGAGCTCACAGGTGGGTGCCATCGACTCGATCAGGTACTCCAGCGGATATCCGTACACCCGGCGGTGCAGGTCGTATCCGAGTGCCGCCACCTCGGTGTCGGTGAGGAACAGCGGCTGCATGCCGCGCTGTGCCAGGTAGTCCTTGACGGAGACGTAGTTGGAGAAGTCGCCGTTGTGCACCAGAGCGACGCCGATACCCTGTCCGAACGGATGCGCCCCACCGGGGTGAGTCACCCTTCCACGGGTGGGATAGCGATGGTGACCGATCCAAACATGAGCCGTCATGTGCTCCAGTCTATAGTAGCGGATGACATCCTCTGCATAGCCCACGATCTTCAGGATGAGCATGTTGACCCCATGACTGAGCACGAACGCCTTCGAGCCCCGTTCGCCAGCGTAGAACTCGACGTTGAGCGCGTGCGTGGCGTGGAACACGATCTCGTCGAGCATCCCCTCCTTTCCGTCGAAGTCCGTGGCGCTCAAGCCGGTCTTCGCCTCGAACTCCTCGATGGCAGCAACCCGCGGGCGGACGAAGTAGCACACCACCTCGGGCGGTTCGACATCGAGTTCGGGCAACCTTGTCTGCCATTCGTGCAGTTGGGGCATCTCATGGATATGGTCAACCTCGAAGGTGGCGTGGATGAAACTCTCCTCCACGTCACTACGAACTGCTGGGTCTAGGTAGGCGACGGTGTAGAGGTAGTCGTTGTCCAGTATCTCCCTCGTCACTCCGAACTGCTCCGGGTCCAGCCCGACGAGTGCAACGCCTCCACCCTTGCCGTTGCCGCGGTTGCGCATCTGTTC
>JAKUTA010000129.1 GCA_022447885.1 Candidatus Poseidoniales archaeon
AGGAAGGGCCGTGGGCACATGGGGATTCCATTGACGGGGATAGTTTAGAGTTTACCAAGTTCCCACGCACTAGGTGCTCGTGCTGGGAGATGAGTGCGATCACATGGCGAGGTCGGGCAGCCCGCTGCTCAAGAGGTCGTTCAGCCATCTGTGCAGCGTCTCGCTGCCCATTGCAGAAAGGGTGGCGTTGAGGAAGGCGGTGATGATCACCGCTCGTGCGCCTGCGATGCTGAACCCGCGGCTCTGCAGGTAGAATATCTGGTCCTCGTCGATCGGTCCGCTGGCCGTGCCGTGCCCGCAGCCGACCACCTCGTTCTCGAGCACCTCCAGTTCGGGGATCGAGTCTGCCTCCGCATCCTTGGAGAGCAGCAGATTGTGGAACAGCTGCGCGGCGTCCGAGCCCTTGGCTCCGTGGACGATGCGCAGCATCCCCGTGCCGACCGTGCGGCTCCTGCCGCCACATGCCGAATGCCACGCCAGGCGACTGAACGTCTCGCGCGCCTCGTGCAGTATCTCGATGTGGTGGTCGTTGTGCTGCTTTCCCATCGAGGTCAGCGAGCCGTTGACCCAGATGCTCGCGCCCGGGCCGGCCAGCTCGTAGCGCAGGTCGGCCTTGGCGCGCTTGGCGCCGACGCCCACGACCCCGGCCCGGACCTGCGCGTCCCGTTCCACCTGGATGCCGTCGACGCGCAGCATGTGTGTGGATCCCAGACGGTTCACCACGACGTCGTTCAGATGCGCGCCGGCGCGGACGCGGCCCTCGCGCAGCAGTCCGAACCAGCCGGCATTCCCAGACATTGAAGTCACCAGTTCGATTTCTGCCATCGAGCCGATGTCGAGCAGCAGGTGCAGCGAGCAGACCTCGCCTTCGGCGTCGACATCGAGCAGCAGCGGCTGGTCTAGAATCGTTGTGCGGTCCACTCGCAGAACGACTGCCTGGCCTTCCGAAAGTGCACGGATGAGGGTCGAGGCGACATCATCGTGGGGTGTGCTGCACAACTCGGCAAGGTCCTCAGGGGTGGCGGAGGTGAGAGTCACACCTTCAGGGGCGGATTCACCGTCGAGCAGCGAGAGCGACAGAGTGGGCGGACCGGTGGATTCGGGGAGGTCTCCATGCTTGCCAGTGGGGTGGATGCGATGCCACGGCGTGTAGCGCCACAGATGCTTCGCCCGGTCCGGCTCGGGAAGTGCGAGGTAGACGGCCGCGGAGTTCATCCGTTCACCCGATGCTGCCTTCCATCTCGAGTGCCATCAACTTGTTCAGTTCGACCGCGTATTCCATCGGCAACGTTCTCACGAACGGCTCGAAGAAGCCGTTGACGATCAGTGCCAGCGCCTCGTCTTCGGAGTGGCCGCGGCTCATCAGGTAGAACACCTGGTCGTCGCTCACCTTGCTGACCGATGCTTCGTGCTCGCAGCGGCAGGAGGGATTCTTGATCTCCATCGTGGGATAGGTGTCGGAGCGGCTCTTCTCGTCGAGGATCAACGCGTCACAGACGACGTTCACCTTGCAGTTCTCCGCCTTCTTGGAGACCGTCACCATGCCCCGGTAGCTTCCGCGGCCTCCATCCTTGGTGATGCTCTTGGAGAGGATCTTGCTGGTGGTGTTCGACGCCAGATGGTGCATCTTCGCTCCGGCGTCCTGATGCATCCCCTCACCCGCATACGCGACCGAGATGACCTCGCCGTGCGCCCCTTCGCCCTTCAGGATGACCGAGGGGTACTTCATCGTCAGCTTGCTGCCGATGTTCGCGTCGATCCATTCGATGGTCGCGTTCTCGTTGGCGACGCCCCGCTTGGTGACCAGGTTGTAGACGTTGTTCGACCAGTTCTGGATCGTGGTGTAGCGGATGTATGCGCCGGGCATGGCGATGAGTTCGACGACGGCGCTGTGCAGCGAATCTGACGAGTAGGTCGGGGCGGTACAACCCTCCACGTAATGGATGCTGGAACCTTCGTCGGCGATGATCAGCGTGCGTTCGAACTGACCCATGTTCTCGGCGTTGATGCGGAAGTAGGCCTGCACCGGCATCTCGACCTTGACCCCCTTGGGGACGTAGATGAACGAGCCTCCCGACCAGACGGCGGTGTTGAGCGCGCTGAACTTGTTGTCTTGATAGGGGATGATGCTGCAGAAGTATTTCTTCACGGTCTCCTCATGCTCACGCAGACCAGCGTCCATGTCGAGGAAGACGACTCCTTGCGCTTCCAAGTCCTCACGGATGCTGTGGTAGACTGCCTCTGACTCGTACTGTGCGGTCACGCCGCCGAGCCACTTCTGCTCTGCCGCCGGAATGCCCAGTTTGTCGAATGTGTTCTTGATGTCCTCGGGAACGTCATCCCAGTTCTTCTCCGTGCCCTCACCAGAGCGCAGGAAGTAGCAGATCTTGTCGAAGTCGATCGAGTTGAGCAACTCGGTGGAACCCCATGTCGGCATCGGGCGCTCCATGAAGTGGTGGTACGCCTTGACGCGGATGTCGGTCATCCACTCCGGCTCGTCCTTGATCGCGGAGATGTCGCGCACGACCTGCTCTGACAGTCCGGCGTCGAAGCGGATCGTGGATTGTTCTGGGTCGTGCCACCCCGCCTTGTAATCGCCGACCGCCTCGCGCGCCACCTCACTCATGGTGAAGCCTCTTGGTCGAGCCACTCATAGCCCTTTGCTTCCAGTTGCTCAGCAAGTTCGTAGCCGCCGCTGGCAACGATGCGCCCGTCGATGAGCACGTGCACGTGATCTGGACGCACATATTCGAGGATGCGCTGGTAGTGAGTGATGATCAGGCACGCTGAGCCGTTCACGCTGGAGTTGATGCCAGCGGCCACCGTGCGCATGGCGTCGATGTCGAGGCCCGAATCGGTCTCGTCGAGGATTATGATGCGCGGTTTGAGCAGCATCAGCTGCAGGATCTCGAAGCGCTTCTTCTCGCCTCCGCTGAACCCGTCGTTGACGTAACGCGACAGGATCTTCTTGTCGATGTCGAGTGCGTCACAGGCGGCGTTCAGCTGCTTGCGGAACTCGCGTGCGGAGGGTGCGTCGTCACCCTTCAGCGCCTTTACCGACTTGCGCAGGAAGTTGCCCACCTGCAGGCCCGGAACCGCTTGCGGATACTGGAACGAGAGGAACACTCCGGCGCGCGCACGCTCGAACGGCTTCATCTCGAGCAGGTTCTCCCCGTCGAGCAGAATCTCACCCTTGGTGACCTCGTAGGCCGGGTGACCCATGATCACCAGAGCGAGCGTGGACTTGCCACTGCCGTTGCGACCCATCAGGGCGTTGATCTCCCCTTCCACCAGGCTGAGGTCGATGCCGCGGAGGATCTCCACATCTCCGATCGACACGTGCAGGTCGCGGATTTCGAGCACCGGTGCGTCAGACATCTATCGCCCTCTGGAGAGGGCGGTCCGTGGACTCCTTATCAAGTCGTGTAAGTGGGAGATACACCATTGGTTCGAACCTGTTCGTACCCACACAGGCACAGGGCTGAAATCGGGTGCACGCCCAGCACCCCTCGATGACCGACGACGACCTCGCCGACGCCTACCGCCTCGAGGTGGCGGACAGCGTGACTACGGAGGCTGACACGCGGCTTGAGGAGGTGCTCGATCCGGCTGAAGAGGAGCGTCTTGCAGGTCTCTCTCTGGTAGCGTTGGTTCGGGACGCCGACGCCGATCTCGTTCCTGCACTGATCTCCCGTCTGGGTGTGGTGCGCGCAGCGCTGTCCGGGCATGGTGGCGGAGTGGTCGTGGATGCCGCTGAGGTGGTGTCATTGTCCTCGGGAACCGAGGCGGTCGAGTTGCAGTTGAACCTCGATGGCGCGTGCATCGCCTGTGGTGCGGCTCCAGGCACGCTGCAAGGGATCCAAGGAGACCTGCTGATGGACGAGGAGGTATCGGCGGTGACCTTCTCCTCCTCGCTGCTGGACACCTTCGATGAACTCGGCCGCGAGTTCGTGCTGGCGCATGGCGGCGTGACCTTCGTGTGAGGAATTCGTATGCCGTCCAATGAGAGTCCGTGGCACGCCGTTCTGGAGGCGGCGCTGGCCGAGGAGTCAGAGCGTCTGGGGTTGCCTGCGGAAATCGAACTACGTTGGAACATGATTCCGCCGATGGACGATTGGATCGTCAATGTGGCCGGCGTGGCTGGCGAAGGTGATCTGGCGGTGGTGGTGACCGCGCGTCAATTGGCATTGACAGCAGAACTCGTGCGCCTGCTCGATGACTCCGCCGGCTCTGGAATCATCCGCATCCTCGCGCTGCCGACTGAGAAATTCGTCCCTCAGACGCTTTCCGAACTGCTGGAAGCGACCGGAATCGAGGTCCTCAGGTTCAGCGACAACTGATATCGCCGCAACACCTGTGCGAATTGATGGCCGGCGAAGAGGATCTGGCGCAGTCCACCGTCTCCGATGTGGTTGCTGAGACCGCGGAAGATGGATTGGAGCGAAAGGTGACGGTCGAGGTCGTTCACAAGCACGACGGCAGCAGCGTGACGACCTGGACGATCATCATGCTCGTGGTGCTCGGTCTGGCTGGAGGTGCTTGGGTGGTGTTCAGCGGCGGAGGTGATGGTGGC
>JAKUTA010000013.1 GCA_022447885.1 Candidatus Poseidoniales archaeon
AGGAGGATCGACCCCCATTCGCCAGGATGGTCCGTTCCAGTACAAGATCGGCTCGTGGACCTTGAGCAATCTGGATGCCGCTGCCGGGAGCGATGACATGCTGCGCGATGTGTCGATGACCACCACCAGCCGTGACGCGGTCCCGCGGGTGGTGCGGCTCGATCGGGAGAACGACGTCGGTTTGGAGGCAGCCGCCACTCTCGACCTGCGCGACGAGATGGCCAACCAACTGACGCTGGAGATCGGCATGCACTACCTTCCGCGTTCGACGCTCGACGCCTGGGGCATCGAATTGATGGACTCGAACATCGACATCCCGTGTGTGACCAGTGACGGCTTCCGCCTGGCATATCACAACGGGCTCATCGATCTGGACGATTTCTCCGACGCCATTCCGCTGGACACAGTCAACGACACGATCCAGCAATACAGCGCGCTCGACGTGAACATGGGTCCGCTGACATGGCTTGATTTCAACAGCACCGGTGGCCTGAACTTCAGCTACCTGCCGGGCCAGACCTGCGCCGAGGGAACACCCGTCAATTACTGCCTGCAAGGGAGCAATGCCATGAATGGCACCTACCCGGTCTACATGACCTCGGTGAGCGATCCGTTCGTCGCTGAGCCGATGGCGGTGCTCAACGACCTGTTCGAACAACGGGAGGGCTTCCCGGACCTCTCCTCGCTGAGCACCGACGACCTCGCCGCCGTGCTCTCGGTGTTGCAGTACGAGTTCGAGGTGAACACCAGTTTCATCGAGGGGCTCATCCCCGACGACCTGCCGCCCACCGACGTCAGCCTCACGGTCATCCTTCCCGAGTGGGTCACCTCCACCACCGGTGACCCGAGCACGATCACGTTTCACTCACGCGTGGGTGAGTCCGAGCAGATTCCGGTCGGGGTGACCGGTCAGGATCCGTATCAGGCCCGCTGGAGCGAGGCGATCTGTGAGAGCAGCGCAGTGTGCACCGACAGCAGCCCCGACCTGCTCTGCCACTCGACGTGGAAGACCTGCATCTCGATCACCGCTACGCTCGATTTCTCCGAACTGAACGTGAGGGAGTGGAGCAGGGCCGTCGAACTGGTCGTGGGTGGATCCATCCGTATCGAGATCTACCGGGTGGAGGTGCCCGGTTACTACGTGAACGAGGATGGACTGACCATCGAGGCGATTCCGTCCGACCTGCTCCGCTACGCGATCTCTGTAGGTGACCAGACCGAGGGCGGGCTGTCCACATTGTTCGACGAGAACCTCACCGTGCCCATCGGTGACGCAGACCACACGCTCGAGTTGTCCAACAGCGGATTGCAGGCGTTCGCCGATGAACTGGCCAGTTACATGACCGATGAGATACAGGCGCAGGAGTTGAATGAGGATGACATCAGCATGGACTTCGCCGGCCTGCGCCTGTACGCGGACGTCGACCCGCTGGAGCGACCCCCCGACACGCGCATCGACGACGACGAGCCGCTCGGCATCACGCTGGACTTCCCGCCCACCTCGATCAGCGCCGCGTGGACGGACAATGGATTGTCAGTGAGCACGGCTGCGCAGAGCCTGATGCTCGCCCTGCTCTCAGGGATCACCCAGAGCATCGGTGGTGGGATGGCAGCCCAGTCCGGCGGTGGTGGAGCATTCACCTTCCCAGAGGAACCCACGGTCGTGCGGGTGGACCCCGTGATCATCCAGCATGACCTCGACGAGACCTACGACAGCGACGGTGACGGAGTTGCCGACAACGATGTCGACATCGAGGTGCGACCCGCGGTCACGCTCGACCTGCTGCTGCCGGTCGGGTTGACCCTCGAACTCGAGTCCGCACAGGGGAATGACGAGTATCCGAATCGTCAGGATGGGCGCCAGCAGATCATCTACCGCCTACCGCTGTGCGTCGCCGAGGAATCCTCGCAATGCGACGCGGTGTACGATGAGGTGTCGTTCAGTATCACCATCGGCTACGATTTCATATTCAAGGAACTGTTACCGTACCTGCTCGGCGCCGCCGGGCTCATCCTGCTCCTGCTGTTCGTCCGCAAGCGCAAGCGGCGTGAGAAAGAGAAGATGCTCGAGGAGAAGCGCCAGCTGGCGCGAGCGAAGAGCACCAGCCACCGCGAGGTCGAGCAGGAGTTGGCCGGCATCACCCCACGATCAGGCGGTCCCGCCGGTCCGACGAAGGGAGCGGACGCGCATTGGCTCGACGGCATCGACATGTCCGACGACGACTGGTCCAGGTGACTGTCTTCATCAACGCAAAGGCGCGACATCATCCAGAAGCGGACATAGGGCGGGCTGTGCCCGGATTTCTGCTAAGCAGACATGATTGAATCGACTTTATGCGATATACGAAATCTGGAAGAGGACACCCCCCCCTAAGGGGGGGTGTCCGCAGTATATCGCATAAAGCGCAAAATAAGCCCGGAAACCACGATTTTCTGGGGAAACAAGTTTTTTTATCGATAAATTCCCGATTCTAGCCCTTATTCATGGGGATTTGCATGTATTTTGAAAAACCACCAAAACATCCTGAAAACGCAGTTTTCCTTCAGGGAGCAGTCCGCAAAGATCCGAACCACTCGAGTTTTTGGATAAATTCCCGATTCTAGCCGTTATTTCGGGAGTTCTGATGCCAATATACAGAAAACAGCACTGACTGAGTATCCGGATTCCCGAGTGGAATCAGCGGAACAGAGAGGTGTGCAGTCGGCTGGTGAGTTCTGCGGCTGCGCGCGGACATTCAGCGGTCTGGAAGCGGTGGATCGCCTCCTGCCAGCAGCGGATCCGCTGACCCTCGTCGAGTTGTCCCTGCCAGAACCAGTGCAGCGCGGACAGCCTGCGCGCGGCATTGCTCCCGAGGTCGGTCGGCGCCGGCAAGGTCTGCAGCAGCGAGGCAGCCTCGGATAGGTCGTTCTCGGACAGTGATTCGACCAGACGCAGACCGAGTGCGATCCTCCTGAGCGGATGGTGGATCGCTTCGAGCATGTCCGAGGCCTGTGCCGGGGAGCCCTGTGCGAGCGCGGCTCGGGCGGCCAGTTCGAGCACGAGCGGGTCGTCGGCCGAGGCGGCCTCCTGCAGTTGCTGGCGCACATCGGCGGCGGCATCGAGATCACCACCTTCCAGAGCCAGTGCATGCCGAAGCAACGCCAGGGAGACCAGTGCGCGCCTTCGCTCCCGTTGGTCAAGTGTGCTGAGGTCGATCCCCTCCAGTCGTTGGTGCAGTTCCTCGTTCGCTGTGCTCCGCTCCCCCCCGGGCAAGTGGTCGTCGAAGCGGGCGGCCAGTGATCCGATCTCCAGTTTCACCCGCTCGCCCGGATTCGCTTTCTCGATCGCCTCCTGCTCCAGCCTGTCGGCCGTTTCCGCCTCACCGGTGACGCGCGCCAGCCTGGCGGCTAGCATCGCCCACTCCGCCCCGCCCGCTTCCGCCTCCTCCGCTTCTGAGAGCGCCTGCTCGGCGAGTTCCAGCTCGCCTCGCTCGAGCGCCACGCGGGCGGACAGCAACTTGAGCCGGCCAGCGTCGGGAAGCACGCGCAGCGCATCGTGAACCAGCGCGGCCATCGCCGCTGAGTCGAGGCTGAGCATCAACCCCGAGCCCTCTTCGAGATGCTCAATTAGCGCGTCCGCATCATCCTCCGCGGCCGCCTGGATGCGATGATGCGCCTCGTGCAGACGGGCGTTCGGCTCCTCGCGCCCGGCCCAGTGCTCCGCCGCTCCGACATGGATCGCCCGCCGCTCATCGTCGGACCACATCGTGCGCCGCACGTTGCGCACCAGGTGCTGCAGTTCGAGCAACTCCTCCTGCCAGCGCAGCAGCGCCGCCTCGTCGAGCGCATCGACGCCGTCCTGCTTCGCCATCTGCTCGGCGTAGAGCGGCCACGGCGCCGCCGCCAGTTCATCGAGCGCCGGCAGCACGTCCGCTTCGACGCGCTCGATGACATCCGACTGGATGAACGCCTGCACGCGATCATCGGCTTCCGGCAGCGAATCGCCCGGCTCCCACAGTTTGAGCGCCAATGGATGCCCGCCCAGCGCGGAGAGAACGGCTTCCGCCTCATCGTCGTCAAGCGCTTCTGACAACAGGTTCCGAGCATCCCCTGAATCGAGTTCTTCGAGGCGCACCACCTCTCCAGCATCCAGCGGAGTGGGCGCGCGCGAGGCGACCAGCAGGCCAGACCCGGGAGATTCAGCGAGCGCATCGAGCAGGGCGAGCACACCTTCGAGGTGGCGCGGGTGGGCGTCCTGCAACTCATCGACGACCAGCAGAGTCTGTTTCGGCAGTTCGGCGAGCGCGGCGAGGGCCGCTTCAGTGGACTGGTGCGCGTCATCGAGTCCGAGCCAACGGGCGGCGAGCGAGGTGGCGTCATCAGTCGCCCCCAGCGTCGCCCAGCGCACGGTCCAGCCCGAATTCACGGCAGCAGCAGCGAGCGCACGCAACAGGCAGGTCTTGCCGATCCCAGCGAAGCCCTCGACCTGCAGGCAACAGCCATCCTCCAGCCGTCCCGCCAGTTCATCCAGCAGCTCCGCTCTTCCGTGCAGCAGCATCGGGGCAGGAGCATCGCCGAACAGTTCTCCGACAGCCGCGGCGGGCTCGGCGACCTCGTCCTCGAGTCCCTCCGCCGCCTTCCTCCCGTCATCCGTGATGTGCACGACCTTGCGTTTGCGATGACCGCCACCGATCACATGCGCCGGGCGGATGGCCACGAGCCCCTCTTTCTCAAGGGTGGTCAACGGCGGATTCAACGCTGAGCGCACGACACCCAGTTGTTCGGCCAACCCGGGTAGTGAGAGGTCACGGGGGACATCCCAGGCATCTTCGAAGGACTTGGGGAAGGTGGCGAGCAGCCGCAGCAGACGAGCCTGGGTGGGTGGGATCACGCACCGGCAGGCGAGGCGTGGGTTCATGGCCCTTCACCCCAGCCGCGCGAGCGCATGCCCGTGGACCAGCATAGCCTGCATCTCCCGAACGAGGCCGGTGTCTACCTGTTCAAACGCGATGACGGGAGGGTGCTCTACGTGGGCAAGGCGACAGTGCTCAGGGAACGCGTCCGCTCCTATTTCGCCAGCAATCCTGACAGGGAGATGATCCCGACCCTCGTCGCGGAAGCCGATCACGTCGACTGCATCGTCACCCCCAACCCGAGAGAAGCCCTGATGTTGGAACGGGAGTTGATCCGCCGGCACAAGCCGCGCTGGAACTCGCTGCTCAAGGACGACAAATCATACCCGTTCATCGTCTTCACCGATGAGGAAGCCCCGCGCATCCTCTACACCCGCGACCCGCCCTCCGGTGCCACCTGCTGGGGCCCCTTCCCCGACGCCGGCGCCGCCAAACGGGTGGTGCAACTGCTCCGCCGCCAGTTCGGCATCCGCGACTGCCCGCAACTGCTTCCTCAGGGTTGCCTGGCGATGCACATCGGGCTGTGCTCCGCTCCGTGCATCGATGACGAAGGCTACGCCGAGCGTGTGGATGCGGCCGCGCGCGTGCTCGACGGCGATGCCAACATCCTGCTCAAGTCCCTGCAGGACGAGATGGATGCGGCCAGCGGCGAGTTGGCCTACGAGCGGGCCGGCAAGGTGCGCGACCTGATCGCCGCGGTGCAGCGCACCCTGTCGCAGAAGGTGATCTCCAGCCGCTTCTACCAGGATGTGGATGCCGTCGGCTTCGCCAGCCGCGGAGACTTGGGCAGCGTCGTGATCCTGCACGCATCCGACGGAATCGTCACCGGCCAGGTCGAATATCCGCTGCTCCACCGTGGCGACATCGCAGAATCGGTGGCCAGGGTCCTCTCGGAACACTACCAGTCGCGCAGGCCGCCGCGCACGGTGCTGACCCCCGCTCCGCTCGGAGACTGGTTCGACCAGTGGGCTCAGGAGAAGCGCCGCGGCGCGGTCGAGGTGCGCGTGCCCATGCGCGGAGAATTGGCGACTCTGCGCAGGTTGGCCGACCAGAACGCCGAGGTGCATGTGCGGCGAACGGCGGAATCTCGGCAGCCGGGATCGCTCGAACAGCGTGCAGCGGACGAATGTGCGAAACTCCTGGGTGTGGAGGCCATGGACAACGTCGTCTGCTTCGACATGGCGCAACTACAGGGTGACGAACGGGTGGGGGCGTGCATCACCCTCAGGAATGGCAGGCCGGACAAGAAGGCCTACCGGACGTACACAGTGAGATCCGACGCTCCCGATGACCTGCGCATGATGCGCGAAGTGGTCGAACGCTGGCTCAAACGTCAGGACGAATGGCCCGACCTGCTGCTGCTCGACGGTGGTGAGACACACCTCTCCACCATCCACGACCTGCTCACCGAGCACGGGCTCGCCGACAGAATTCCCCTCGCCGCCCTCGCCAAACGGGAGGAGACCCTCCATCGCCCGGGCTCAGACCCGCTGGTGCTCGACCGCACAGGCAGGCTGCTGGTGTTCGCCCGCGACGAGGCGCACCGCTTCGTGAACGCCTTCCATCGCAAGCGCCGAGCCAAGTCCACGCTCAGGGACCCATTGGAGGAGGTCCCGGGACTCGGCGCCAAGAAACTGCAGGCGCTGCTAAGGCAGTTCGGCGGCCGCAAGGGAATCGACCATGCGAGCGTGAGGGAGCTTGAGCAGACCCCCGGGATCGGTCCGGCGCTCGCAAACCGCATCCACGAACATCTCCACCCGTGAATCGTCACCTTCCAGTACATTGATGCGGAGTCATGCTCAGCATTGACGCATGAACAGACGACGACTGATGACCGCCTTGCTCGGCCTGTTGCTGTGTTCGGCGATCGTCTTCAGCGGCTGCATCGCCGAATTGGACGACGATGACGATGAGGACAAGCAATGCGAGGAATGGGCCTACTGGAACAATAACGGCTCGACCGAAGGCTGCCCGTACGCCGACGATGACGATGGCCGCTTTCTCGGTTCTCCTGTGTGGATCCAGGTCACAAGCACTGTTGGCATGCTCGGCATCGCCGCGATGGTGCTCACTCGGCGCGCGGCAGATTGAAACGCCATTCGTCCACGAACGCATGTGGCCGAGTCACCCCAGTTGTCCGACGAGGAGCAGGAATGGCTGCACGCGGGAATCGCGCTGTTTGATTCCGGCCGCTTCTGGGATGCACACGAGGCGTGGGAGGATCTGTGGAAGTCACTCAGGGCGCGCCAGGCGGACCCACCCCACGTCCACGGAATCCAAGGGCTGATCCAGTGCGCCGCCGTGCTGCTCAAGGTGGAGGAGAGGAACAGCCGGGGCGTCGTCAACCTGTGGGCCAAGCTGACCGACAAACTCGGGACACCCGACGAACCCGAACTCGACAATCTGTGGGTGGTCAACGTGCGAGAACTCCTGAACGACCTGCTTCCCTTCGTCGAAGATGCAGCCACTGAAGACCCGACTTGGGCGCTCGATTCGACCAGCGTCAAACTCAGCCGGCCAGACACATGAGAGGGATTCTCACTGCGAGAGACTCCGAATGAAGTCTCAGATCTCGGCGCCGATGAGGGTGCGCGTCTCACTGACCCCGTCAAGACAGCGGATGTCCTCGATGATGCAACGGGTGAGCGCCACCTCGTCGTCCGCCTCGACCTTGGCGATGACATCGAACTCACCGAACACACCCCAGCGACCGGTGACCAGCTCGATGGCGTCGAGCGCGTCGCGTACAGACCGCTCGAATCCTGCCCGAGTCGTGATCAAAACGAATCCGACAGCCATCTCATCACCTCAGAAGTCCACCGCGATCAGAGTCTGCGATTCGAGCACACCGTCGATGCTGCGCAACTTTTCGATGAGCAGCGTCGTCAACTCCTTCGGGTTCGCGCACTGCACGCACGCGAGCAGGTCATACTCCCCGTAAAGGGCGTGCGTCTCCACCACCTGGTCGAGATCAGACAGCGCCAGATAGACGTCTCTCTCCCGCGACGGCTCGGTCTTGAAGAGCACGAATGCAGTGTCCACGAGGTCCGTCGACCCACGACTCCATGATAACACATTCCGTTCAAGAAGCAGTGTTCACCCAGAGGGGAGAGGTGGGCATCACAGCAGGCGCGCACCGAACGTTTGGGCGGGCATGTTGTGGGTGATTCGTTGGGGAATCCGGGGTTCTCTCAGGTGGGAATGGGTTTATTGCCGCAGACCCCCATGTGCGCCCATGGCGGATACCTCAGGCGGAGAGGTGGTCGACCGATTGGGCGGCAAGGACCTGAACAAGGACGGGCGCATCGTCAACCTGGCCATCGTCGGCTCCAGCCGCTTCTACGACTACGGGCTCGTCGAGGAGGCGATCGAGGAGTGGATCGGGCTGGAGGCCAACCCGGATCTGGTGATCGTAGGCGGCGCGAGCGGCGTCGATTACCTCGCCGAGCGCTGGTGCGACAACAACAACGTCGACATCGCCGTGTTCTCCGAGGAATGGATCAACCCGCGCGGAGGGCTGGAGGATGCGGGAAGGCAAGAGGCAGCCACATCGCTGACACATCAGATCCTCGATGCAGCCACACACATCCTCGCCTTCCCCTCACCGACGAGCAAATGGACGCGCATAGTCATCGGTTTGGCACAGGAGCGCGGCATCCCGCTGATCGTGCACGAAGTCGAGTGAACAGCCCCGATGCAGTCGGGGGAACCATCAAACAGGGAAGGTAGCGGGTGGGCGCCCCATGCAGGCGAGCGCGAGCGCGAGATGTGCGCTCGCCCTGGTGGTGCTGATGCTGGCGAGCAGCCTGCTCGGACTCACCCCTGCTGCGCAGGTGGCGCAGCCGAGCGATGCGGTGCTCACCCCTGAGGTTCAGCCGGCTGGCGCAAGGGCGCTCACCGTCTGGTCTGGAACGGTCATGGTGAACGGGGATTACACCGTGGCGTCCGGAGATGAACTGCGCATCCTGGCGGGCGCCGACATCCAGATGGGACCGGGTGTCAGGATCTACGTCGACGGCAAGTTGACCGCTCAAGGCACAGCAGCCAATCCGGTCACGGTCAGTGTCCAGCAGGCATTCATCTGGCATGACGGCTTCCAGTTCAACGCCACGAGCCGCGGGCGGGGAAGCCACCTCCAGAACATGACCATCAGCGACGCTCAGTATGGAATAACGATCTACGATTCCAACCCGGTCATCGATGACCTCTACCTGGACAACCCCGACTACGTCGGCATCGACCTGTTCAACTCGGCCAGTCCGATCATCCGCCGACTCACGGTGCAGGGTGGCGGCCAGGACGTCCACGGCGCGGAGACGCATTGGCGCTACGGCATCGGTCTGTCAGTCGGTGCCGGCAGCGCGCCGTTCGTCCAAGGAGCCAACTTCGACAACCTGATCACGCGGGCCGTCTCCTACTGGAGGGGCAGCGGCGGTGTGCTGCGCGACCTGAACATCAGCAACATCTCCGGAGCGACCCTGAACATCTCGGCGGGCATCTACGTCGATGATTCACTCCCGCTGTTCGAGGACGTCTCGATCACCCGCAGTGACCACGGTGTCTACATCATGCACACGATGGACAACATGACCACCAGGCCGGTGTTCCGGCGCATCACCATCGAGGACAGCCAGTTCCGCGGGGTGAAGATAGACAAGGAGGATCACTGGAACTTCACCACCTACATGATGGCCCGTTTCCACGATCTGGAGGTCTCGGGCACGGGTGGCCCGGGAGCGCGCACTCCAGGGCTGGCGACCGCTGCCATCGAACTCAACACCAGCGGTGGCTGGTTCGAGAACGTCAACATACACGACAACCCTGTGAACGGAATCAAGCTCTACATGACCGACCCGTCGACGACCTTCGTCAACACCACCATCACCTCCAGTGGCGCCAGCATGGGGGGAACCCACAACATGGCGGGCTTCTACAGCAGGAGCAGCAACAACGGCGGACCGACACTCCAGAATCTGGACGTTTCTGATTCTCCGGGCAGTGGCATCTTCATCACCAAGGGGTCGATCAGCGGCTCTGACTGGTACAGCCACGACAACGGCGCCGAAGGCGTCTACATACGCGAGATGTTCCCCAACGTGGACGGCATCACCGTCGAGGACAACGGTCATTCCGGCATTCGCGTCTACGATTCCAAACAGGTCTGGCTCTCCAACGTGACCAGCAGCAACAACGGTGTCTCAGCGACCTCGCCTGACCAGGGCGCCGGTCTGGTGTTCATCAAGTCCAACGACGTGATGAGCGCGGGCAACATAGTTCGCTGCCGCGGCTGCAGTTCCACCGGCGATGCGTGGGGTGGCGTCTACATCGAGGACAGCATCGACCTCAGGCTGGAGGACCTCGAGGTGCATGACCCGGGCAACGGCCAGCCGGCGATTCAGGCGGACAATGATGGCATGATCTGGAACGGATACCTCGAGATTCTCGGCGCGGACATCTGGATGAACTCCTCTTCGACCCCGGCCATCGACCTGAACGTCGTCGATGCGCGCATCGATGGTCTGGTGCTGATGACCAGCAACCATACCGGGTTGAACTGGCTGGGCTCCGCCGTCCCATCGGCCCTCTCGAACAGCACCCTGCGCGGTCAGGACTGCCTCACGCTCGCTTCGATGCCGCTGCGCGAATCCTGGAACCTCGACCTGCACGCGGACTGCATGGGAACGGTGAGCATCATCGAGAGCGAGGTCAACCTCACCGGTTCCAGTTCCGCCTCCGGAGCGGTGAGCATAGGTCCGAACACGCACCTGCGCCTGATCTCCACGCACCCTCTGCAGCCGTCCACGATTCCCAGCAGTTCAACGGTGGACCACATGCAGTACGTCCATCTTTGGGCGGTCAACCAGAATGGACACGGGCTGCCCAACGCGTTCGTCAATCTCTCCTTCTCACAATACGAATCCGACCTCAACATGACGCTGCCGCAGTCGGGCGACGCCGTGCTCGGACCGTTCATCGGCCAGCGGTTCGAGTCAACTGGAGCCAGCGCGATCACCGACCTGTGGGCCGGCTGCGAGTATGACAACACGAGCAACACCACCGGTCCACACTCCCTGAACTGGGACCTGCTGGTGTTGTGTTCGATCCTGCTGGCAAACCAGCCTCCGTTCATCGTCTGGGACGAGCCGCTCAACGGGACGGTCGTCAGCAGTGGTGCCCAACTGCTGTTCAACGCCAGCGCGTCATGGGATCTGGACGATGACCCGCTCTCATACAACTGGACGAGCAGCATCGATGGCGACATCAGCACCGGCTGCACGATGTCAGGCAACGGTTCACTGTTCTACGCCAACAGCGGTCCATCATCAGTCTGCCCTGTGTCCGATGGAGTTCACCAGTTCACGCTCGAGGTGTGTGACGACCAGGGCCACTGCGTCTACGAGACGCGCATCATCGAACTGACCAACATGCCTCCTGATCTCGATGTTCACGTGCATCCGCATCCGCAGATGGATGGAGTGGTGCGAGCGAACTTCACCGAGATCGTGTTCATCAACGCCAGCAACAGCTCCGACCCGGAAGGCGATGTGATCCACTGTTGGACCTGGGCCTCCTATCGCGCTCAGCCGCAGAGCAACTGGAGCACTGTGCCCTGCCCGATGTACTGGAACGAGACCTTCTCCGATTCACCGGAACGCTTGTTCACCTACCACATGGGGTTCTGGGATGGAGTCAATCCTGAGGTGTACTACAACTTCTCCGTCGAGCTGGTGAACGAGTTCCCGCATCCGTCCTTCAGCGTCAGCCGCAGCGCCAACAACTCCGACTCGCTCGTCTGGCTGGACGGCACATCCTCGTTCGACCCCGAGGGCGACACCATCGGCGCTTGGTGGCATTCGAGCATCGACGGCGACCTCACCGATGACGACGGCGACCTGCTGGTGTGGACCGGCCACCTGTCCGCCGGCACGCACACGCTCTCACTCAGGCTGACCGATGATGATTCGTACCACATCAACCAGTGGTCCGCACCCTTCCAGATGACGCTCGTGGTGGACAACTCACCGCCCGTGGCGCACATCGAACTACCCGCTGATGGGCTCGTCACCAACTCCTCCGAGTTGATCGTCTTCTCCGCCTACGGCTCCGGTGATTGGGATGCACTCTGTTCGGAGTCCTTCCCGGGAATGTCGAGCGGATGGCTGTGCAACCCGGACGCTTCGGGCATCCCCGATACCGTGACCGCGCTGTGGACCTCCAACCAGTTGACAGCACCGATCGGGACGGACTGGGAGATCCAGGCGTGGCTGCCCGCCGGTGAGCATGTCATCACGCTCACCGTGGAGGATGGCAACAACCTGCCCGTCACCGCCCTCATCAGCGTAAGCGTCGGCCCCTCGGCGCCGGTGCTCGTGCTCGATTCACCGATTCCGGACATCGAGGTGGTGAGCGACGAACTGATCCTGTTCGATGCGCAGCGCTCCTGGGACCCGGATGACGACAACTTCGTGCTCACCATCGAGTCCGACCTGCTCGAAGAGCCGATTCTCGACGAGGTATCGCCCCACTTCTGGTACACCCGCTACGTGCCCGCCGGCCTGCACTCGCTCACGATCACGCTCACAGATTCCACCGGCCGTTCCTCCGTGCACACCCAGTTCATGCGCGTGCTCGCCTCACCGCCGGTGGCGGTCATCGCCTCGCCGCTCGACGGCCAACTGTTCGGCCCGGGCGCATCCATATCCCTCAACGGCAGCGACTCGTATGACGCCGATGACGACATCATCCTCTACCGCTGGTACGTCGGCTCCGGCAGCACCGCCGAGGTGCTCAACGAGACACCTGACGCGCTGCAGTTTCTGCCGCCTGGGGAGTACCTCATCTCGCTGCAGGTGAAGGACAGCAGAGGAACCTCGGGATGGGCGTTCGCCAACATCACCGTCGAATCCTCCTGGCCGGTGATGACCGACCTGCTGCTTGAACCGGGCAGGATGCATGCAGGGGAGAAGGAGACCATCACGGCGCGGGCTTGGGTGGATGACCCGGATGGGACCACCTGGGAGTGCGTCGGCTGGGCGTCACAGGGATCGGATGTCAAGGAGCAGTTCTACCTCAGGGACGACGGGACGGGAGCTGATGCGTATGCCGGCGACGGCATCTGGTCCGGCCGGGTCGTCTTCACGCCCGGTCGGGAGGGGTGGGTGAACGTCGAGGCGTTGTGCCGCGACGGTCCCCTCGAGGAACCACGGTTGTCCAACCGGTTGTCGAACACCATCCAAGTCGAGGGTGCTGCGCAACAGTCGTCCATGCTCGACGCGTTCACGGA
>JAKUTA010000130.1 GCA_022447885.1 Candidatus Poseidoniales archaeon
CGAATCCACTGCCCGCCCCGGTAATAAAGACCCTCTTACCGTCGAATCTGCGCATCGCGTCTCCCTGACCCGGAACAGGTACCACCGCCCAGTTGTAGCAGAGGTCTAACGGATTTGATAACAAGGGGCAACAGGACAATTCATCGAACCATCTGGAGACCGGCAAGTCTGATGACGACGAAGAGGGCCGTACTCCGGAATCTCGGCCCGCGATGGGCGATCGGGGACATTGCAGCGGCGTGGTTGGCTGGCGCCGCCATTGCGGGTAGAGCCACCATCTCGACCAGCGTGGTGCACGGAGTCAACAACGGCTTTCGCCGCCGCAGAGTCAGTGCCGATCTCAGCGGACTGGTTGTGCACTGAGATGAACGCTCACGAAGACATCAACTTCGACCGACGCCGTCTTCTAACCGGTCGAATCAGGAAGGAACATAGCGAGGATCAAGTGGAGTTCGATATCCAGGTACCCCGATGCACGTTCTCCACCGACGAAACCGGGCGTTCCTTCCTGATCGACTATTCAATCGTCAACCTGGGTACGACTCGAGCGACCGTCCTTGTCCACCGCCGTAACACAGGCAGTAGCCAAGTCATCAAGATGCTCCACCTGGGCGTGGGTGAAACCTTTCACGGGACCTGGAAGGAGCCCTCTACCACTGTCATCGCCGACCTGGCAATCAAGGTTGAGGCCAGGTGCAGGGGAGAAACCGTAACGACGTTACACCGGCCAACTCCAGCGACACCAGCCTCCCAGGCGAAGAAGGCATGAAATGACCTACGAGTCCCTGACCGGATTCCCGGATATCACCATAGAGAGAGACGTTCCAGGAATCATGCGAGACGGCACTGTCCTTCTCGCCGACATCTACCGACCAAAGGGGACGGGTCCCCACCCGGTACTCCTCAGCCGTCTCCCATACGACAAGCAGGCCGCGCTCGCGAACTTCGGCTATGCACATCCAACTTGGTACGCCGGGCACGGCTATACCGTCGTAATTCAGGACTGTCGAGGCCGCTACCAGTCCGAGGGCGAGTTCATTCCCTTCCTGAACGAGGCTTCAGACGGCTACGACACCGTCGAGTGGGCGGCCCAGCTACCGGGAACAGATGGTCGCGTAGCCATGTACGGATTCTCCTATTGCGGAGCCACCTCGCTGCTCGCGGCCACCGCCGTGCCACCCAGCCTTACGGCCATCTGCCCCGGCTTCACCGGCTCCCAATACTACGACGGGTGGACGTACCAGTCGGGCGCCCTCAACCTGGCGTTCATCATGTACTGGTCGACGTTGCTCGGTATGGACACCGCAAGGCGCGCCCGTGATGTCGAGGGCTACGCGAAACTGGGAGCGGCCCTTGGTGCCGCTGCAGAGTGGTTCAATTTCCTTCCAACCATGGACTACCCGGTGACCGTCGACCACGCTCCGTATTTTCGCGACTGGATCGAACACTCCACCTACGACGACTACTGGAAGAGATGGAGCATCGACGAGGCCTACGGTCGTATAGACGTACCGGCTCTCCATATAGGTGGCTGGTACGACATCTTCCTGCGTGGAACTGTGCGCAACTTCCTCGGCCTCTCGGATCCACCCAGGCCTTCTGGTGACGTTGACCAGAAACTCCTCCTGGGCCCCTGGACCCACATGCCCTGGACACCCGTCGATGTTGCCGGGGGTGAGATCAGCACCAACGAGATCGATGACTGGCAATTGAGGTGGTTTGACCACCACCTGAAGGGCGTGGACACGGGGGTCCTCGACGACCCGGTCACCGCGTATGTCATTGGCGCCGGAATGCAGAACTTCAACTCGTGGCCACCGGCCCAGACCACCAACGTCGACTTCTTCCTGCACTCGGATGGCCGAGCGTGTTCGAAGTTCGGAAACGGCCGACTCGACAGGGACGGGCCGGGGGACGAACCGGCAGACGTCTTCATCTACGACCCGGCTACGCCGATTCCCAGCCTCGGTGGCCACTCCTGTTGCTTCGATCTGGTGACCCCTATGGGGCCAGCCGATCAGCACGCCGCCGAGGCCTCCCGCATGATGCTCGTCTACACCTCTGATCCCCTGGCACAAGACCTGCTCCTCGTCGGCAAAGCCCACGTCACGCTGTGCGCAGCCTCGACGGCTGTGGACACCGACTTCACCGCTCGCCTCTGCGTCGTCGACCAGAGTGGAACCTCCACGAACATCCAGGAAGGAATAGTCAGAGCCCGATACCGCGACTCCCTCTCCGATCCTTCGCCGATCAACCCCGGTGAGGTATACGAATACTGCATTGACCTCGGGTCCTTGGCGGTGCGGATTCCAACCGGATCGGCGATCCGACTTGACGTCTCGAGTTCGGACTTTCCGCAGTGGGACCGGAACCTGAACACCGGCGGTCGAATTGGCTGCGAAGGAGCCCTTGCGGCCCTCATAGCCACCCAGACCGTCCTGCACAACGAGCGCTACCCGTCGAGAGTCTCGCTGCCAGTCCTGGGAGAGTATCGGCCGGACGACACGGCCTAGTACAACTAGTCGCCGTCCGTCGAGCAGGGCATCTCACCGTCGGGCATGGACATCGACGACGTGGTTCCGGACCGAACTTCAAATACCTCTACGGCCAACTCCTCCCGAAGGAGTTCAATGGTGTCACCCAGGTCGGCGTTCATCGCCATAGCGGCCCCCTCAGCATCGCCCCTCTCGAGACAATCGATGATGGCGTGGTGATTGTCGTCGATAGAGCACACGAACCGGGCCTGCACCGATGCCAACTTGACGTAGCGTGCTGAATGACCCCAGAGATTCTCGATGATGTTGCAGAGCCATTCGGAACCGGACAACTCATAGAGAGCAAAGTGGAACTTGCGATGGAGAGCCAGACCGCTCTCCATCTCCCCTGCCTCAATCGCTGAGACAGCCTGCCCAATGAGACTACGTAGTTGACCTATGAACTCAGGATCCACTCTCCGCGCGGCCAACCTCACCGCCTCGGACTCCAGCACCTTCCTCACAAGGTAGAGGTCCTCTAAAGACTTCATCGAGAGCGGCGCGACCCGGGCGCCCTTGTTTGGCTCCGCAATGATCAGACGTTCGACCTCGAGCATCCTCAACGCTTCACGCACAGGAATGAAGCTCACCTGATTCTGATCGGCAAGCGCTACAAGTCGTAACGGCTCGTCCGGGCCGTAGGTGCCGTCAAGAATCAATGCCCTTGTCGACCGGTAGACACGGTCGACAAGGTTCTTCTCCGATCGGACAGCGATTTCCGACATCTCTCCCTTACTCCGTTCTCACTTCCCGACAACGCTTGCCGGACCAGTACACCATGATCTTGTCGAAACGTGTCACGACACCCTACTGTCGCGACACGCATGCTTTACGGTCGGTGTTCTTCGCCCAAGTGGCCCCGACTACCTCCTGTCTCCTGTTCAAGAACAAGGATTTCGGACGCCACCACTTCAACGACCGCCTCACCCTCTCGCGGGACGTATTCGGCGTAACGGGAATCTCGACTTGGGCAGGGTCGGATCCCTCAACAGACAGGTTCTCGGGCTTCTCGATCAGAGCCAACCGACACGGCCTCTTCTGCGCTGATTCCAACGTTCGGGAGGAACCGGAAGACGGCACCAACTATGACGTCCTCACCGAGATTGCCCTCAACGAGGGCTTCGATGTTGACTCGGCCGTCGATGCGCTCAAGAAGGCACTCAGGACAGGCCCCTACTGGTGTGCAAACCTGATCATGATCGATCCGTTCACGATTGCCGTCGTCGAGGTCCGCAGTGACGATCTCTTCGTCACGCGAGAGACCAACCAGGCAACCAGGACCAACCACGCATGTCTACTTCGGACCTGCCGATTCGGACCACGACACAGTCACGAGCGAGATACGCCTGGAATGTTCCTCCCGGAGGCTGAGTAACGCCGAAGGCCTGGGAAAACATCCTCGAACTTCAAGGAAGTCGCGACGATCGCTTCGCGGGAATATGCAATCACAGCAACTACCAGACGGTGTGTTCGTAGGTACTGGCTCAAACCGAGTCCGTAATTCGGCTCCTCGTCACCCAGGGTCATCCCTGCGGGGGAGCCGAAGGGCACGATCTGCCTATTCCACTGGGAGACCACTGGTCCAAGGCGCCAGAGACCACCTTCCGCTCCTCCTACCCGTTGGATCGCGCCTACCTGGTCGATCAGTGATCCCGGACCCGGGTAGCTCCGAAAGCCAGGAGCCGACCGTTGCCGAATCGTGGCTCGACACCGAACTTGACGTCTGTCTGACCGGCGACCGGATCAATCCTGGCCCAAACATTTGCCATTCCCCGAAAGTTGTATAAAGTCGGGCATGGTTTGCGCGAGTATGAAATCACCGTGACGCAGTGACGCTTCCGTCTACCAACCGATAGCAGTGTCAAAGAAGTGGGGAACTCATGAACTACGTGGCAATCAACCCGGAACTCGACCAACTGGTTGACGAGTACAGGAATGGCCGTCTGA
>JAKUTA010000131.1 GCA_022447885.1 Candidatus Poseidoniales archaeon
GGCATCCATCATCCCCATCACCCCTTGGTCGAGTTGGACTGCGTCACGGGTCGCACCACGGAACCAGGGGCGGCTGGCGGCGAGGTGGCGCTGGTAGGAATCGAGGTCGACGGCGAGGTCGCGGATGACGTCGTAGGGTGGGAGCGGATCGATTAGCAGGTTGAGCGCGTCCACGTCTGCGTGGGAGAACTGGGAGATCGACACCCGGCCCGGCAGGACCAGCCTGCCGTTCACCAGCAGGCCGGTGGTCGGGTCGTCGGGCGCGCCGTCACGGAACGTGAGGCTGCCATCCTGGGTGCCCTTGAGCAATCGCAGCGTCTCGAGCACGCTCATGTGCGCGGGCAGGGCACACTGCCAGACGTCGTGGCCGGACTCGCCGGTCACCGGATCGTAGCGGAACACCTTGATCGTCGCCTGACGTTCAGCCTGAGTCATCTGGGGGATGTCGAACGCCGCGCCTGCCGCCACCCGGGAGGTCTCTGCGGGACCGGCGAGCGCACGCAGGTCATCGAGAGCGTCGGCATGGAAGTTCCCGGCTTCGTCGACTGCGGCAACGTGTGCCAATGCTTCGGCGATCCATGGGGGTGAGGTCTCTTCGTAGTCGAGGTCGCAGTCGATCCTGTCGAGCAGTCGCGTGGCGCCGGCCTTCTCGAACCAGCCGTCCCAGTCCTTACCCGACTGGCAGTAGAACTCGTAGGCCGTGTCTCCCAGAGAACAGACTCCGAACGAGGTCCCCGGAAGTTTCGGCGCAGCCGAGGAATTGGCCGCCTGCCAGAGGTCCTCAGCGGTGTCGGGCATGTCGCCCTCGCCCCAGGTGCTGCAGATGATGATCACGCGGCGGACACCGACGAGGTCTCCGATGGCGATATCGTCCATCATCTTGATCCGCGGGGCAAGGCCGTAGGTCGGTGCTGCCTTGGCGGCGTCATCAGCGACAGCCTCGGAGTTTCCGGATTGCGAGCCGATCAGGAGGAGCAGGTCCCGCTCCCCTTGCATCAGTTCTTCCAGCCCTCCAGAGGCTGCTGCCGCCGGTTCCGTCGCCGCTGGTTCTGCCGCCGCTGCCGCCTCGGCCACCTCCACGACCGCCGGTGCCGCCTCCTCCGCTTCCGCAGCCGACTCCTCTGCCGGTTCAGCCTCGCCTCCTTCGGTCTCGACGGCGATGATGATCACGTCCACAGGGCATTCGTCAGCGGCCTCCTCGATGATCTCCAACTGCGCTGCGAATTCCGAGGTGACCGCAGATTTCGAGTCGCGGTTCTCGTCGTATCCGCCATCGACGCGCACTTCGGCTCGGATGAAGCAGGTGTCATCGGTGACATGGAACACCTCGGGGAAGGTGTCCTCACAGGCGTCGCAGGTGATACACCCCTCATCGATCCAGACCTTGACAACCGCTGCCATGCTACGCCTCCGACCTACTCTGTGGACGTGCTTTCCACCCTGAGTGGCCTATTGAACCTAGCGCGTTACGAAGCAGCAACTGTTGGGACCTACGGTCCTAACAGTTCTTCCAGCAACGTATCTGACGACGAACTGATGGCTTGGAACGACTCTAGAAGTCCATGGCATCCATGTCATCGGACATCGACACCTTCCTGCTGGAGATGACATCGTCGATCCTGAGGATCATCGTCGCCGTCTCCGTGGCGCTCTGGATCGCCTGTTCGACGACTCGCAGCGGTTCGATCACGTTCGCTTCGCGCATGTCCATCACACCGCCTTCGAACACGTTGACTCCGTAGGTCGACTTGCCCTCGGAGTGCGCCTTGCGCAACGCGATGATCGTGTTGACAGGATCGAGTCCGGCGTTCTCGGCGAGGGTTCTGGGAATCACCTCGAGTGCTCCGGCGAACGCCTCGATGGCCATCTGTTCGCGGTCGCCGATGCTCTCGGCGTAGGTGCGCAGCTCTCGCGAGAGGGCCGCGAGCACGCTGCCGCCTCCGGTGAGCACGGCGCCATCCTCCCAGGCGACGCTCACCACTCCGATGCCGTCGTCGAATCCACGACGCACCTCGTCGACGACGTGCTCCGTGCCACCGCGAAGCAGCACGGAGACCGACTTCGCCTCCGGGCAGCCGGTGATGAACACCATGTCCGACTCGCCGATCTTGCGCTCCTCCACGCTGGCGGCCTCGCCCAGGTCATCGGCCGAGAGGTCGTCGATGTTGGTGACGATGCTCCCTCCGGTCGCCTTGGAGAGCGCCTCCATGTCGCTCTTCTTGGCTCGGCGCACGGCGAAGATGCCCGCCTTGGCCATGTAGTGCTGGGCGAGGTCGTCGATTCCCTTCTGGCAGATGATGACGTTGGCGCCTACCGACTGGATCTTTTCGACCAGCCCCTTGAGGAACTGCTCCTCCTCGTCGAGGAACCGCGCCAGCATGGTCGGGTCGGTGATCTGGATCTTGGCGTCCACCTCGGTCTTCTTCACCTCGATGGCGGAGTTGATGAGCGCGATGCGGGCATCGTCCACGCTGCGCGGCATCCCGCTGTGCACCCGCTCCTTGTCGAGGATGATGCCGTCGACGAGCGTGCTGTCGCGGATCGAGCCGCCCTGCTTCTTCTCGACCTTGATGTCGTCGAGGTCGACCGTGCGCGTCTTCCCATTCTCGACTCCGACGGCGGCCACGGCGCGGACGCAGATGTCGGCGAGGAACGACTTGACAGAACCGGCGCTCTTGCCGGTGAGGGCGGTCTTGGCCACCTCGACCAAGGTCTCCTCGTCATCGACCGTGATCGCGTACTCGGAGAGCAGGGCGACCGACTTGTCGGCGGCGAGCCTGAACCCCTCGCAGATGACCGTCGGGTGGACATTCTGGTCGATGAGGTCCTCGCTGCGCTTGAGCAGCTCGCCGGCGATGACAACCGCGGTCGTGGTGCCGTCGAAGCAATGCTGCTCCTGCGTCTTGGCGACCTCGATGATCATCTTCGCCGCTGGGTGCTCGATGTCCATCTCCTTGAGGATGGTGGCACCGTCGTTCGTGATGACCACGTCACCCATGCTGTCGACGAGCATCTTGTCCATGCCCTTCGGTCCGAGGGTGGATCGCACCGCGTCTGCGACGGCTTTCGCCGCGGCGATGTTGTTGCTCTGGGCGCCCTTGCCGCGGGTGCGGCTGGTGCCCTCCTTCAGGATGAAGATTGGCTGTTGTCCTCCGTACATCGTATCCCACTCACAGGTGTCCGCTCCAAGGAGCGAAGGCGGCGACCCATAGCCCCCTCTTAAGGCCGCCTGCGTCGAGAACGATTCGATTTTCACCGCCGTAGGCGGTGATGTGGTTCAATCAGGCGAGTCCGTGTTGCTCCAGGTATTGCTGACCGTAGTGCCCCCACTGTTCCATGTCCCAGCCGGCAGGCAGTCCATCAGGAGGCAGCGGTGGAGCACCCGCAGGCAACTCATCAGGCGCGGCGGCTGCTGGCGGCGACTCAGGAGGTACGCCCGAAGGGGTAGTTACAGCCGGCGGATCATGGGTCGGGGGCGGAAGCGGGACGCCTGCATCGGGGACGATCGGCGCATCGGGCACGCTGCCATAGGTCGCTTCCAACTGACTCTGGTACCCGGCGAGCGACGAGATCTCCTCTTCCTCCCTGCTGGTGGAGATGACCACCATCACCAGCACTCCGATCAGCGCGGCCGCCAACAGGATGCCCCCGATCACAGTGACCCAGGTCATGATCGACGCTCCGCCCTGCGAATCAGCATCCCCGCCCCCAACCAGGCTGGGGTCGCGCAGCACGCGCACCTGTACCGTCGTCTGGGCGACATCGTCGTCCCCGGTGGCTGTCACTGTCAGGTTGAACAGCATCTCGTTATCGGGCAGGTTGAGGAACTGCGTCTCGGTGATCTCGAACTTCACTGACGCGGTGCGCTGCAGGTCCGGTGCGAGCACGAAGGAACCATCCTGGGTGCGAATGCGCACCTTGGCGTGGTTGCGCGCCTCGTTGGGCTCCACCTCCATCACGATCAACTGATCATTGGTGGGATGGCGGTTGTGCACGGTGACGTTGACGTAGATCCAGCCGGCATCATCCAGTACGACCACGGGTCCCGGCGTCAGTTCGATCCACCCCTGCGATCCGATCTGGAAGGTCGCCTCACCCTCGTCCGAGACGGTCCTGCCGGACTGCTCCGAATACGCCTTCACCTTCAGCACGGCCTGCCCGTTGAACCCTTCATCGAAGGAGTAGCTCACGGTCACGTTCACCGAGGTTCCCTTCTCGATCAAGGATGGGCTGGCGGGGTTGTATTGCTCGTTGGGGATGATGTCCGCGCTCATCCCCGGGGTGGTGATCAATTCAACATGGATGCTGTCGAAATCGTTGCCGACGTTCGACACCTCGAAGGATGTCGTCTTGGCGTCCGCCCCCCCTTGGAAGGTCGGACCTGACATGCCGACATCGGACACCTCGAGCAGGTAGGTTGTGAGTACCTCCACCTCGATCTTCTCGCTGGTCACGTATGTCGGATCGGACCGTG
>JAKUTA010000132.1 GCA_022447885.1 Candidatus Poseidoniales archaeon
TCCGCTTGTGGAATCCATCGCGGCTGGCCAGCCGAGTGGCATATCCGGACAGGACCGGGTCGGCGAGGTCAGCCCAAGCGAACACGTCGGCGATGACGAACGCATCCGTCAGTTGGGAATAGCGCAACGGCGTGAGTTCGCGGTTCGACAGCATGTCCCGCATGCGCAGGGAAAGTCGCAGGTCCTCGTGTTCGTGCAGGTGCCGCGCCCGCGCCAGGGAGCGTACGTAGTACGCCTGCGTGAGCATGTTCAGTTTGTGGAAGTAGACCAGTTGGTACATGTGCCACCGAGTGACGAGGTAGCCTTCGACCACTTCCACCCTGTCCCGCCTCACGACCAAACCCCCCTCATCAGAGATGCGCAATGAGCGCAGGATCCTGTCCAGGGCGATGCTGCCCACATCCGCCCCGGTCCCGAACTGGTCGCGCTTCAGGTAGTCAAGCCGGTCGACATCGAGCTGGCTGGAGATGATCTCGGAGAGGAAGCGTGGCTCGACGCTGCCATCCATGATGGCGAGCAGGCGATCCACCGAATCACCCAGCAATTCCGTGAGCACACCCGACAGGTCGCACTCCTCGTCCTGCATCAACAGGCGACCCCATTCCTCGTGCCCGCGGAAAGTGGCGAACACCTCGGGTGTCTCGAACATGTGCGAGAAGGGAGGGTGCCCGACGTCGTGGAGCAGGGCCGCGATCGGGACCAGACGGGCATCTTCGTCAGAGATCGCATCGGGGTACAGTTCGCGCAGGCGTCCGATCAGTCGAGTCGCGAGGTGGTGCGCACCCAACGAATGCGAGAACCGAGTGTGCGTCGCCGAGGGGAATGCGTAGTGACTGGTGGCGAGCTGTTGGATGTAGCGCAGCCGCTGAAAGGTGCGAGTGTCGATGATGCGGCGGACATCTTCACTGATCTCGATGTCACCGTGCAGCGCGTCGCGGATGATGCGCCCCTCGCCCATCTCACTGCCTCCAGCGTGTGCCGGGACCGGCGCGCTCGCTTCAATCCACCGCATTCGCCAGACGTGATGCCTCTGCGAGAAGAATCAGTGTTCTAGTCCGTTGCAATCCCCGCACGCCGTCGCAGCCACAGCCAAGTGGGAAGATTCACCCCAGCCACCGCCAGCAACCAACCCGCGACACACGCGCCCGCGAGGGTGAGAGTGCTCGAGGACATCGGATAGAACACTGCGATCAGCAGCGCATACAGCGAGACGGACATGGCGCCGAGCATCATCGGACCGATCGCTCCGGTGGGAACCGCCTCGCCCTGTGAAATCCACAATGCAACCATGCTGGTGGTGAATATCGCTGGGAAGATGCTCATCAGTCCACTCGCCAGCGAGTCCCCTGAACCGGCGAGATGGACGGCGACCCCGATCGCCAGCGATGCCGCGAGCCCCCTCGCCACCAAGGTTCTCGGCCCCACCGGATTATCTCCGCGAGGCGCAGGAACGTGCTTCCAGCAGGTGGCGATGCCGATGCTGATTCCCAGTGCCAGGGCCAGCCAACCGATGAGCAGTGAGGATGTTCCTTGCGCGAGCAGGAAGCCCACGCCGACCATCGTGGCCGCCGCAGCGGCTGACCACGCCACGAGAGTGATGAGTGTGATCACAGTCAGACGGACGCCGAATCTCCAATCAGGCAGGCGACCGGGGATGATGCGCCAGAGCCACAGGAAGCCCGCATTGAGCAGCAACCCGACCGGAACGATGCCCATCGCTCGCTGGAACTGTTCGGCATCCCCTGAGGTCGCCACCCAGATTCCCAGTCCTGCAGGCACCAGTGTCGAAGGCACTGTCCCCAGCACCCCTCCGTGGATGCCACCCCAGCGCTCGATGGCGAGCGTGACCAGCACGGCGACAACGCCAGCGAACAGCGCCGAGAGCAGCAGCGAGGTGCTCGGCATGGTTGACACCCTCGCACGAACAGCAGACCTTGCCTAACCGCCTGGTTCCTTGTTGTCCGATGACTGTTCGAGTTCCCCGTCAGGGGGAGCGTCAGCTCCACCCATCGGCCACAGGCCGGCCTCCTGCCAACCACCGTGCTTCTGCCGCGCATTGGCGACCATCAGCCCGGTGATCACCACGCCGATCAGCAACAACACAACCAGCGCCGCGAGGAAGAACACCAGACCGGAAATCCCCTCCGAGTCAGCGGTCACAGAGATCGGATCTTCTCCCATCACATGCAGATGAGCCACAGCGTTGGTCGAGGCGTTGTCCTCCTTGATGGCGCGCAGCATGATCGTCTGGTTTCCCGTCAGGTTGTTGCCCGGCAGGTAGCGCAACCGGTCGAGCAGCATCTCATGAGTCACCTCGACAGAGGTCTCTCCCGGTTCGTAATACGGGTGGTCGGACCAGTAGTCACGCATGTCCCATGTGCGCCACTGGATCTTCATCGGATCCCCCAGGAGTGAGAAGACGACGCCTCCACCCGGGCCGACGTGCACCTTGTTGTCTCCTCCGATCTCGCTCACCAATGAAACGTTCATCGCAAGAGTCAGGCCATACACCTCGTTGGCCGCCTCCATCACTGCGGGAACCGCCTCCACCTGCCCGTGGCCGTAGACGTTGTTCTGCCGATTCTTGGGTATTGCATCCTCTAAACATGGTTCGTTGGCGAGCATGTAGATGCACAAGCGATAGGTTGCAGTCTCCTGCATGATGTTGCGCACATCGAACGGCGAGAGGTCCGGATTCGCCTGGTACATCAGCGCCGCCACTCCAGCAGCCCCAGGGGTCGCCATGCTAGTGCCGGACATCGCAGTGTAGCCGGTTCCGGTGTTTGCATCGACCGACATCACGCTGCTGCCGACGAAGGCGATGTTCGGCTTGATGCGCCCCTCCTCGGTCGGCCCTTGGCTGGAATAGATCGCGATGGCGGTGTCCTTGTCGATTGCCCCGACGGTTACGACATCCTCCGCGCTCCCTGGTGTGCCGATCTGGAACGAGATGGCGGAGTTGCCCGCGGCGATGAACAGCGAGATGCCGTTGCGCACCATCTCATTGGCCATCCTGTTGACGCTGTCCTCCTCGGATGAGGTGAACTCGGACAGGCCCGGACCGCCGAGGCTCATGCTCGCCGCCCGGATGTTGAACTCGTGCCGGTAGTCGACCGTCCACTGCATCCCACCCATGACCTGAGCGAAAGAACCCGACCCGCTCCCGCTGAGCACCTTCACTCCCACTAACTGCGCCTGTGGTGCTATCCCGATGTGCTCGTAGGTGGGTGCACCCGTGCCTGTGGTGATGCCCGCACAATGGCTCCCGTGTCCATGGTCGTCGTACGGCTCGACATCGCTGCCGTTGACCTTGTCAGGGTTGTTGATGGCGTCGTAGAAGGCGATGATCTTCGGGTCGTATGTGCTGTTGTCGTCGTCGAGGTCGTCGATGCCGGAGTGATTGCCATCGATGCCGGTGTCGATGATAGCGACTACTGAGCCCGCGCCCGTGTAGCCGGTGTCCTCCCAGACTGTGGTGACACCGTGGACCTCCTTGACATCCTCCATGGCGATGGTGAGGATGCCGTCCAGTTCCACCATGACGACTCCCGGCAGGTTGGCCAATGTCCCCAGCCTGCTCACCTCGACGGGGCCGGCGAGAGCATCGATGAGCGGGAAACGCCATTCGGTTTCGAAATTGACGTGGTCGGCGAGCATCTTCTCGTCTGCGGCGCTCGGTTGATGGTCGAAATCGACGATCACCCCGATGCGTCCCTCGTCGTCGACCCAATCGTGCAATTCGCTGGCGATCGCTATCGGAATCGAATCGGAGATGCCGTCCCGGTCGCGGTCCATGCTCGTGGTCTCCCACCACGGCTCCTCTCCGACTTCCGCGGGCAGTGGCGCCACTTCTGGGGTGACCGCCGCACCTATACTGGGCAGGAACAGGAGAGCGAACACCGCAAGGCTCGCCCACAGCATGCGGATGCGGCGGGACACGTCACCGGGACCGTCAGCAATCATCTCGCTCGCTCCGATGTGCCCGTAGACACGCCTTCAACCTGACCCTTCCCGGCGGCAGACTGAAAATCCGGCCTCTGGTGATGTGGGCATGCGCCCTCGGACGGGGACGGGTCGGCGGTCGACGCTTCCCGGTTCAGCAGTGCTCGCGCTCCTGCTGGCCCTGCTGCTGTTTCCGCTGCCAACAGCCACCGCTGCCTCATTCCGTCTGGACGAGCCGATCTACCACGACGGTGACGAGTTCGTCTACGAGGGTTACACAGCAGAGCTGCTCGACCGCCTGCGCACCGCCTGGGAGGATGAAGGTGACCTGCTGAGCGTCGCGGTGACCGCTTCGGAGGAGTTGACCGTGAGCCATCTCGGCAGCGAGGGCTGCAGCATCCTAGGCTGGTCGGGCAACTGCGACCGAGCCCGGATCAGCCACTCTGTGAACGTCACCATCACCTGGGTGGAGAACACCACCGCGTTCACCAACGACACGCTGAACATGTCCATCGTGCATACTGCCGAC
>JAKUTA010000133.1 GCA_022447885.1 Candidatus Poseidoniales archaeon
GCGGAAGTAGATGCTGATCTCCTTGACCTGTTCGTCGAACAGGATGTCCTGAGGTGCAGGCCTGTGGATGATCGCCTCCAGTTCGGTTGAATTGGAACTGAATGTGTGCTGGAACGAGTACGACTCGGTCTGCTCAGAAGTCGTGGGAGTTCCCCGTGACCATTCCATCAACTCTCGCGTCGCGACAAGCCCTAGACAGCCGCTGGTGCTGCTCGCCAGCAGGATGAGCATCATCGCGCTGGCGAGGAAGCGTGCCGGTCTCATCGGTGGTAAGCAGGGCCCACCCCCATTTCAACGAAACGCCCCCCAGCGATGGATTCGGCAGCATTCAAGCGCTGCCGCCCGTTGGCCCCGATTGCCTGAATGATGACTGATGGGCGAGCCGAGAAATCATGACGAACCCTATGAGTGCTGACAGGCGCCTCAGAATGACGATTCCCAATCCTCGATCTTCTGCGTGTGCTGCCAGGTTTCGTCGTCCAGCACACCGCGAGCCTTGAGCACCTCACGCGCGAGCAGCCAGTAGATGAGCGCTAGACTGCGCCGCCCCTTGTTGTTCGCCGGGATGCACAGATCGACGTTGCGCAGGTTGTTGTTGGTGTCACAGATGCCGACCACCGGCATGTTGCTGCTGATCGCTTCGGAGAGCGCCTGATTGTCCGCCTGCGGATCCGTGACGAAGATGATCTGCGGCTCGATGTAGGTGCGCAGAAGGGGGTTGGTGAGAGTGCCTGGGATGAAGCGGCCGACGATGTGCCGGGCACCGATGGCCTGGGCGAACAGGCGCGCCGGGCGCTGACCGTATTGTCGGGCGCTGACGACGAGGATGTCTCGCGCTTCGTACATTCCGAGGAAGTTGGACGCCAGTTGCAGCCGCTCATCGGTCTGTTCGATATCGATCAGGTGCAGACCAGTGCCGTCATCGGCCACCTCGCGGATGAACCGCTGCATGTCCTTGCTCTTGGTCTGGGTGCCGATGTGTACTTTGTTGGACTGGTACTCCTCGTAAGGCATCAACGGGACGCTCTCATCCTCCATGCGGCCCGCCCACCGGACCCCTGTAATTAACCGCTTCTACACCCCCCCACCGGCCACCCGCGGCCCCAACCGAGATAGGGATGAGACCGGTCACGAGTGACATGACCTCCACAGAGGGTGCCATCTCACCAGTTCCGCTGCATCTTGCACCGATGGCCGGGGTTTCCGACCTCGCCTTCCGGTTGCTCGCCAGAGAATGCGGAGCCGATGTCACGATCACCGAGTTCACCGCCGCCGCCGCGCTCACGAGAGAGGACGCGTACAGTTGGATGAAGCTGGAGACAGACCCTCGCGAGGTCCCGTTCATCCCGCAGATATTCGGCTCCGATGTGGATGAGATGGCCCATTGCACACGCCTGTTGCAGGAGAGGGCGGACCTCATCGACCTCAACTTCGGTTGCCCCGCTCCCAAGGTGACCCGCCACTGCGCTGGTGCCGCCCTCATGGGGGAGCCGGACCTGTTGTTGGCGATGGTTCGTGCTTGCCTCGCGGAGAGCGAGGTGCCGGTGACCGTGAAGATGCGTCTAGGGACCGGTGCGAGCGTGAACAACGTGGTCGCGCTGGCGCAGGAGCTGGAGGCTGTCGGAGTGGCGCGCCTGTGCGTGCACGGGAGGACTCTCAAGCAGCGCTACGCAGGTTCAGCCGACTGGGAGACCATTCGAATGGTGGTCGAGGCGGTCTCGATTCCCGTGGTCGCCAACGGTGATGTCGTCTGCGCCGAGTCCGCGCGGGCGTGCCTGGAGGCGACAGGTGCGGCCGGCCTGATGATCGGGCGGGGCGCGATCGGACGGCCGCACGTGTTCCACGAGATCAAGCGGGATCTGGGATGGACGGATGTGCAGGCGCCGTGGGAAGAGGTGATCCCTGCAGGTGCGGATGCTCACGAACGGAGTCGCTCGGTACGCTTGTGGTGCTGGCGACGGTATGTCGAACTCGATGACGAGGTGCATCCCGAACAGGGCAGCAAGAATCGCAAGCGGCATGCCTTCTCGTTCACCAAGGGGCTGCGTGGGGGAAAGGCGCTGCGCGGAAGCCTGCATTCGCTGCGCGATTCCGCCGAACTGGGTCAGGCCGTCGAGAGATTCCTCGCTGGCGAGTCGGACGCGATTCACGCCTGAGCGTCGCTGGCCAACGCCGTCTCCAGAGAGCCTGCCACCCGGATCATCCGGATGAACAGCCGGTCGACCCGCCCGATGACCGAAGACGCCACATCGGCTCCGCTGTCGCCGACCAGTTGGTATCCGTATGGCAATCGTCCTCCCAGCAGGTTGAGCAGCAGCATCTGGTCTTCGGCGGGCACCGTATGGAACAGTTCAGCGCACGCATCGGAGTCGAATACTCCCTTGCCCAGCGCGACCAGGACGGAGTCGGCGACATCTGCCGGCAGGCGCCCGAATCCGCCCTTGCCGCGCAGCCATTCCTCGCCTCGCCGCCCGTGCTGGCTGCAGATCGCATCCCACAGGATCACAGTGAGCCGGTCGAGGCGTGGTGCGCGCGTGGCCATTCCGGCGGCTCGGAAGCGGTCGAGCGCTCGCTGGAGTCTCGGGCGCGTGACCTTCCATTCGCTGGCTCCCTCATCGAGTGAGAGTGGCGAATCAGCCTTGAGCAGCCCGTCGAAGACGAGCCGCCCCAGCGGCACCTCCTCCCCTGTCTTCACGCTCCGGTCGCCGAACATCCCGATGTCCGCGAGCAGTGCAGTGCGGGCATCCATGCCATCTGAGGTGGGGGATGGCTCGCGCACGCGCAGGCGCATGGGAACGTCCGCATCACCTGCGGGTGCGTCTTGGCCGCCGCCGCCCGTGCGCCAGTCGGACAGCGGAGCGAGCCGCAATTCGAGCACGCCGCGCACCTCCCTCTGCAGCAGGTCGAGCGCGCCGGTGAACGAGCCGGTGCGCAGGAAGTGACGGCGCCAGCCATCGTCGCCCGCTGTGCTGGCTACCAGGCGACATCCGTGCAGCCTGCTCAGGTGGTGGTGCAGGGCGGTGCCGCTGATGCCGAGATCTTCGGCCAGAGTCGCTGCATCCCAGCCAGCACCCGGGTCGGCGAGCAGGTGGTCGCGCAGCAGACGCTGCAGCGGCCTCTGGTTCGCCTCATCTCCCCACGCCTCGTTCCTGCGCCGCACCAATCCGAGCGAGTCGAGCAGCCAAGCGAGCAGCATGTCGGGGTCGCGGCTGCCGGTGGGAGCGGGGTGCTCCTCGAGGCGCAGGTCGAGCATCAGTGAGCGGCCGACGGACGACGGCTCAAAGCCCTGCTGTCGCGAGAAGGTGAATCAGCCCTACATCTAACGTCGAACGCACACGGCGAGCAACCGCGGAGAATCGAACTCGGAACCGAGTGTTCAGCAGGCGCGCGGGGATTCGTCGAGCCACTCGTAGTCGAGCCGTCCGGTCTTGAGTCCTTGCAGGTGTGAGGCGAGATCGAGTCGAGAGCTAGCGAGAATCCCCCGGCGGCGCAGCACCTGCACCGCGCTGTTCACCGAGGCACGGCTGCGACCGAGTTCGCGCGACATCGAAGCTTGGGTCTGGGGCAGCGGGTCCCGGACCAGACGGGCCACGACCTCCCGCTGCACCTGCGAGAGACCTACCGGGAGCAACTCGGCTGCGCGGGAGTCCTCGACACCGAGATGCTTGATGATCTCAAGTTGGCTCGGCGCTCCGGCGTAGTAGCATGAGCGACCGTTGACGGGGAAGATGGTCAGGGTTCGCTGTGAGACCAGGACGTCCAGATGGTGTCTGAGAGTGCCGTTGGCGACGTCCAATCGACCCTGCAGTCGACGGTAACAGAGGCCGGGGTTGATCGCCAGGGTCTCGAGGATGCGACGTCGGAGGGGGTGCTCCCACTCAGCGATGTGCGGCGCGCTGATCGCCCCGCGGACAGCCCAGTTCCACGGGAGCAGCGAGTTGGCGAACACACCGATGCCGGCGATGCCGGCGGTCAGGCCAGCCACCCCGAGACCAAGCATGGGATGGTTTTCGCGCCATTGCTGTAGCAGGGCCATCAACCTCTATTCCAGCGCAGTTCCCAATTGAATGTGTTGGTATCACGAGCGTACGCGGGAGGGTCGTGCAAACGAGGGACAGGATGGCTGCGAACCCGCTCAGGAGTCCTTTCCGGTGACCGACCCGTGGTGGATCTTCATGTATGCCACCAGCGGAGAGAGCAGGCTGCCTGCACGCCTCCCGTGTGCGGTCAGGCGATAGGTGACGCGGACGGGCGGGCCATCGACGACCATCCTGTTGATGAGGCCGGCCTCGCGCAGCACGGTCAACTTGTCCGACAGCGTCCTGCTGCTGATGCCGATGAGCAGCCGCCGCAATTCGTTGA
>JAKUTA010000134.1 GCA_022447885.1 Candidatus Poseidoniales archaeon
AAGGCGATCGTGACGCTGCCCAGCATCAGCCACACCTCGGTGCGTCCAGCCTCCATCCAGCCACCTGTAGGCGAGACTTGCAGTTTCAGGTCCTCCAATTCGTCGGCGCGCAGGTCGAACTCCTCGAACTTGGGGGGTTGAGCGAGCCCGAACGGACGGCCGATGAGACGGCGCCAAGGAAGAACGAGCAGGAGGATCGCGAGCAGCAGCCAGACGAGGGCGAGCAGGGCGAGGTAGCGGGCGAGCCGGGTGGTGTTCTGTTCGTCGACGACTCCCTCACCAACGAAGAAGAAGGCGGCTCCGTCCACCGACAGGGTGACGACCACGGCGAACCACCAGGTCCAGATGATCATCTCTCGACGAGCCTTCAGGTCAGCGACATGGTATTCCTGGATCGCCTCGTGAATCTTCTGATGCTGGTCGATTCCCCGTTCAAGTCCCTCTCCTTCTCCACTCACTCCCTCGCGGGCGAGTTTCCATGACAGCGGGCAGTACGTATGCCGCTCCAAGTCACTTGCCGACACCGGAAGAGGATGTCCGTCTGCATCGATCCAGATGCCGCGGTCGTTGGGCTGAGGGGAGGGGGCTTCGTCACCACCCTCGCGGGCCTCGGAACCATGCCCCGACTCAGCCATCCCGCACCGCTGTGTACTGCTCAATCATAGGCGTTGCTCCCGCATGCCTGACTCCGGCAGTTCAGCTGGGGTCGGAATCTTCGTCGTCCGGCTTCCTGCGGCTGAGTGTCCGTCGCTGCTTCCCACCCTTCGCTTCACTGGGCGACGGCCCCGTTGAGACGGGTGCGTCATCATCGATACCGAAATCAATGTCATCGCGGGCTTTCTTCATGCCTTCGCCGCCGCTCATGGTGTCAGGAGCCATGTCCACATGGACCACATCTCCAGGGAGCACTCCCTTCTCGCCGGTGATGTCGTAGATGTCGGCGCGGATGTACGCATCCGAGGCGGTGAGGTCGACCTCTTCGTCGAGCAGATGACGGCGTTCATCCCTCTTGCCCATTATCGAGTCGAGGTCGATCCGTTCCTCTCTGACAGATCGGCGTAGGGCGGTATCGACGACCGTGTCCTCCGCCTCCTCTTCTGTCAACTCCTCCTGAGCAGCGTGCCAGTCAGCGACTTCGTCAAGCTCAACCTCAGCCTGTGACAACTTATCGTCCCACTCGCTCTCGTACTGCTCCTCGCTCCAGCCCATCGACTCCAACTGTTCCGAGAAATCCTCGGTGCCGCGGACGATCTCATCCTCATCCTCATCCTCATCCTCCTCGGTCTCCTCCGTCTCGGCATCCGGGGCGAGGGGCACCTCCTTGCGCACCCGCCTCTCGTAGTACTCGCTGATGTCCTGCGTCGCCCCGCAGTAGGGGCAGTGATCCATCAGGTCGGGGATGGCGGCCTCGCACTCCTCACAGTCATGGAACTGGGACAATCCTCCTACAAGGTCGAAGTCGCAGTGGGGGCATTGCTCCTCCTCGCCGATCAGTTCCCCTTCGCATGCGGGACAGTAATCGTACGTCTCCCGCTCCGCATCACTTTCGCCTGCGCGGGGCAGCACCACGGCGGCGAGCAGCACGCCGCCGAGGAACAGGGCGCCAGCGAGCATCAGCAGGATGCCGCCCCAGCCGCCGCCACCTTCGTTCTGCACCGTTCCGACCTTCGCGGGCACCGACCAATGAGATGTCCAGGCAGCTACGGAGTCACCCTCAGCAAGCACGTAGAGTTCGCACGAGCCGAGGCGCTCGGCGGTGAATTCGCACAGCATGGTGGCGGAGTCACCGGATTCGGCGAACGTGAGCGTGCGGGTGCCCAACTCCTTGCCATGGGTGTGGTCGAGGCAGGTGAACGTCTCTGTGCCGGAGCCGTCATCAGCGATGATGTCGATCGTGTAGGAATAGGTGTTACCCAGCCGCAGTGGTGGATTCGGGTTCCACGTTTCGGTGTTCTGCAGGAAGCGCAAGCGCAGGTTGGTGCGCAGCGTCACGCTGCCGGTGGCTGTGTTGTCATCGCTGGCCGAGTCATAGGAGCCCTCCGATGCCTCCCAGGTGGCGCTGAACTGCAGCACCTCGTTGCCGTCGCCTGAAGCCGGTGCGCTGAACGTGTAGGTGTTCTCGGACCCGGGTGGGAGCGCCAGCCCCTGTTTGGGGGCGAGTTGGGTGCCATCGAAGGTCGCGTGCAGCGAGCCGAACACCGCCAATATACCGACATTGGTGACGGTCACGTTGAACGAAACAGAATCCCCGGGCATCACCGTGCTGCTCGATGCCACCGCGAACCGCGACACGACCACGTTGGGCTCGGCGTGCAGTCTGAGCGTGGTCGTGGTCTCATCGTTGAACGGAATCGACTGGGCCACCATGTCATCCGGGTCGATGTCGATCAGGAGGGTGTAATCGCCTGGATCACTGATCTGCAACTCCTGTGCGGTGAAGTTCTGGGACCAGCTTGTCAGCGGCTCCGCTTCACTGAAGTTGACGAAGTACCGCCGGACCAGCCTGTCACCGCCCACCTCGACGACCGAGATCGCGACCTCGATGGAGGTGTCACCCTCCCCCCCCATCCTGAGAATCTGCCCGGACACCGTCCACGGTCCTGCCAGTGCATCGGCAGGAGCCAGCACCAGAACCTCGGGAACCGGCTGCGGCATGTGGAGGTAATCAGGGTCTGAAAGCACGGTGAATTGGAGCGGTTGCACGTTCCTGTTGTTCGATGAATCACTCTCGGTGACACCGTCTGCAGACTGCGAGTTGGCCGTGGCGATCAACTCGTGAACCCCTGAGGGCGGGGCGTTGAACGAGGTGATCACCTGCACTGTCTGATTCGTCGGGAGCATCGCGACCGACAACTCAGCCAGAAAGATTCCATCGAGTTCCAGAAGCAGATGGCTTGACGCGGCGGCGGCATTTCCCTGATTCTTGATGTCGCAAGTGATGCTCACGAGGTCGTTGGTATGCATGCCTGATGAGGGCGATATCTGCAGCGAAGTTACCACCAGATCCGCCAACCCGGAGGCGGTGAACGACCTGTTGACGGAGGCGGTCTGGCTCGAGTGGGTGACCTGAAGGACGACAAGGTGTGTTCCGAACGGGACGCTCTGCCAGGTCGCATCGATCTGCTCGAAGCCAGAGGCGGGCACCACGACCGTCTCAGAGTGGAACGCTGGGTTGGCTGTCGAGTCAGGATGCAGGGATATCTGCACGCCACTGGCCGCGACGTTCGCATTGTTCGTGAGCGTGATCGTCATGCCGAGGTCATCGCCTTCCGTCGGGTTGTTCGAGTCCAACGAGATGCTGTCACTGGAGAAGGCGATGTCACCCGCAACCTCTCCAGACACTGATGCCAGAGCGAGCAAACTGGGAATGAGCAACAGCAGGAGAACCAAGGCTGACGCTCTGCGCATGCACGCATGAGGAAGTGCGCAGCACTTCAATCCCCCGCCGCCCGCCGGCCGCTGCTCACAGGCCCTCATGTGCGACGATTCCCCTCGTTCGTCGTGGCAAGGTTTGAAGCGGAGGCGAGGCGTCCTGACGCTGTTACCATGAGAGGCTGTGCCACACGCGTCATACTGCTCGCTCTGGTTCTGCTGGCGAGCCTGCTGGCCCCCAGCACGAGCGCTGCTGGTGGAAGGGCTGTCACACCAGACTTCGGCAGCGGACCGGACGAAGGTGATGTCATCGGCGGCTCGTTCACCATCGTGGCGGTCAACACCACCGATGTGGATGCGCTGTTGCTCAAGTTATGGGACGGCAGCGCGTGGGCGACTCTCGTGAACCTGAGTTCCAGTCCGTGGATCCACAATTGGGACACCACGGGAGTGGTTGACGGGGACTACCGGTTGCGCATGGAAGGATTCGACAGCGGCGCCTCATTGGGAACCAGCCTGAGTGGGGATTTCACGGTCGACAACACCGATCCGGCCAACCTGCAGTTCGCCGTGCTCTCGCCCGACCTCGGAGGCGGCTCGTCCATCTCTGACCGCGCCTGGTTCGACATTCCGAGCACTGGAGTGCTGTCGTTCACCTGGAACGCCACCGACGCCCACCTGAGCCACGCTGCCCTCACCGGGGTTCCCGGACCTGGAACACCCTCCAATGACGGTCCCGTTTTCTTCGCCTACCGCTGGGACTGGACCACCGGTTCCTTCCCGGCACAGGGCAGATGGACGGCCCAACTGGAGGTGTTCGACACTGCGTCGAACTCAGTTGCGGCGGACCTCTACATCGGCATCGACACGGTCGGTCCTGATGTGGGACCGCCCACGCTCTCTGTTGGCAGCGAATGTACCGATGCCACCTCGCTGGCGTTCAGCGGGCGGAACATCGGGGCGAGCGACAACGGCGGCTGC
>JAKUTA010000135.1 GCA_022447885.1 Candidatus Poseidoniales archaeon
TCGCCTAGGACCGGACCCACCAATGATTATCGGCGGGCCCGGCCTCTGTTCGGGTTTCGGTAGAGCGGGTGAACCCTCGATGGTCAGCATCCGGCCGGAGTAGTCGAAAGTCTCTCCGATGGGCGTGTTCCACATCCCGGTCATGATTTCCAGGGTGTCCTCCAGCAGATCGAAGCGTTTCCCGATTGCCGGGAAGGCCAGACCCTGGGCCTGGTGTTCAGCCTCATACCAACCGGCTCCGAGGCCGAGTTCCAACCGTCCGCCACTCATCTGGTCGACCTGGGCTACCGACACGGCAAGAGGACCAATGTGGCGAAAGGTGATCGGAGTTACCAGAGTGCCTAGGCGAATACGTCGAGTGTCGCGGGCAAGACCAGCCAACGTCGTCCAGGCGTCGGTGGGGCCTGGAAGTCCATTGCTGTCTCCCATGCTCAGGTAATGGTCGGAGGTGAAGAATCCACCGAACCCAAGTTCGTCAGCATGGCGGGCTAGGGCTAGGAGTCGCCCGTAGGTCGTTCCCTGCTGCGGTTCTACAAAGATCCGGTAGTCCACGGTCCTCCTTCAGTCCATTCTGGATTCTCAGCCAGAGGGCTGTCCATTCTGGCTTGACACCCACATGCCTGCGTGTATCTACACCTAGGGCTCCGATGTCGCCTCACCCCCCTCACGGGGGGGGTGACAGACACTCTCCATAATTAGACCTCTCGCCTGCCGTCGAGAAGGAAATGATGGCGGTGCATCACCGCCATGACTGCCACTGCTAGCGGGGCAACTGTGAATGCGACGCTGGCGCTCCGGTAGTCGCCGAACACATCACTACCGAGCGAGAAGGCGAGTGCCCCCATCGAGGAGCCCAGAACACTCAGAAAGCCAAGGAAGCCAGTAATTGACCCGAGGTGTCCGACTCCGAAAAGTGCGGGGAGCAGAGCAGCATTCATGGAGGCCACAGCCCCCATGCTCAGTCCGAGCATCAGGACATAGCCGAGAACCGCCCCGAACGAGATCGCAGAACCCCCGAGGAAGGTCGTCATGGCTAACAGGACGGCAGAAGTAGCCGGAAGCCAAGGGCGGATCGCACGGTCTGCAAGCCAGCCGACGCTGAGGCCCCCCACTATCGCTCCCACGGCCTGGGGTAGGAACATGACGGCGGCCTCGGAGTTCGAGTAACCGATCTCACCAAGGAGATTGCTCTGGTGGAATATCAAGCCGGTCCCAAAAAGCGAATTACTAACCGTCACCGCTGCCAGCGTCCAAAACGCCCCCGTTCGCACGGCCACAGAACGGACCGCTGATGTCACACCACGATCCAAGAAGACTGGAGTGTCGGAGTTACCGCCGTCAGGCACCTGACCGAGATTGGCGGGCCGGTCAACGAAGCCGAATAGAGCGATCGGGACCACCGTCAGGAAGATCGCGGCCGCGGCTACCAGCCAGGCTTGCCGCCAACCCCAAGCCTCGATGGTAAGCGCCAGAAGAACTGGAACGACGCTCATCCCGCCAAAGGTCACCGTTGTCTTGACACCCATGGCGAATCCGCGACGTAGGTTGAACCAGTGCGCCACAGCCACGTTTGAAGTCAGGCTAAGGGCGCCCTGCCGGAGGAAGCGGATCCCGAGGAAACCGACTGTCAGCCAGACAACGCCATGGATCATCGACATTTGGGCGAGCGCGCCAGCGAAGATCACACCGAGTATCACTGTGGCCCGCTGAACGCCGACACTATCGACCCAAGTTCCGAGTCTCGGCTGCAGGCCAGAGGCCACCAATGTGCCAACTAGGTATGCGCTGGCGATGGCCGAATCAGAAAGATCAAGGCCCGACGAAAGGTGCTCGCGAAAAACGGAGACGCCCATCGACTGACCGGGCCCTGTGAGGATGCCCACAAGGGAAGCCAGCCCAACCATGTGCCAGCCATAGAAGCCAGCAGGCGAGCGAGCGCCCTTACGGGCCGGACCTTCTTGAAGCATCAGGGAACGCTAGTGCACAAGGAATTATCCAACTGGTCCAAGGAGAGGAAGTCGTACCTACGCTACGGGGCACGCAACATCTGCCATACGCGACCCAACGGCCTGCGCGTATCTACACCGAGGGGCTCCAGTGTCGTCCCCCACCCCCCTCAGGGGAGGGGTGACAGACTGGGGATGTGAACAGAGGGCTTGCCTTAGGCCTTCCACACGCTGGGCAAACACAAACCTGCCGGCACCCCACCAATTGGCCGAGACCATGAGATTCTGCACAGCCATAAACTGCATGGACGGACGAGTCCAACTACCCGTAATCCAGTACCTGCAGAAACGGTTCAACGCCGACTTCGTGGACTCGGTTACCGAAGCCGGCCCCAACCTGATCCTCTCCGAAGCAAGAAACAACAGTTCGGTCCAATCGATCCTCAGCCGAGTGAACATCTCAGTCGAACACCATGACTCCGTGGGGATTGCCGTAGTCGGCCACCACGGCTGTACTGGCAACCCGGCGTCCCGGGACGAGCAAGTCGTCCACATCCAGAACGCAGTTCGGCTCCTCCGGCAGCAGTACAAGGACGTGGAAGTAACCGGATTATGGGTTGACAGCCGTTGGGACGTGCGCGAGGTGGGCTGAGATACCGCCACCTCCACCTGCTCGCCGCCTCCGGACCGCGTGCGCGTATCTACACCTTGGGGCTCCTGACGTCGCCCTACCCCCCTCTGGGGAGGAGTGGCAGACTGATGTCATGAGGACGCTCGCAACGGCACTTGTGCTTGCTCTGCTGGCTACAGCATGTGGCGGCGGTTCGAACAACGCCGCGCCAGCCATCACAATCACGACTACAGCACCGACTACGGCACCGACAACTACCGCGACAGCCGCTACTACTTCGGCTCCGACCACGACGGTTGCCCCGACTACTACCGCCGCAGCAACGACCACAACGACTGTTTCTGAATCTGTTGAGGAGGGCAACCTGTTTGCCAGGGCGAGCGATGATCTTCGTTCCTGTTTCCTTCAGACGCTTGGACTAGAGGTATTTGAAGAACTGGTGGACGGCCGTCGGCCAACGCCAGAAGAGGGAATGAAGTTCGGACCGTGCATGGCACCGTCAGGACCTGGTTCGGGCGAACCAAACCTCAGCAGTGGGGAAGGTAGCGACGCGAGTACCCCTGGTGCTGACCAATCGTCAAATCTGTTCGCGACCGCAGGGCCTGAACTTCGCGACTGCATCATCCAAGCCGTAGGGCAGGAAACATTCGGGCAATTAGCCCAAGGGGGGTATCAGCCCACCGCTGAGGAGGGTGCAGCGTTCGGACCGTGCATGGCACCGTCAGGACCTGGTTCCGCGGGCGGTGGCAGTCCAATTCCAGACAGCGGTTCATGTGTCCCTAAAGAACCAGGTGGCTACGGGCGGCCGAACCACGATTTCCTGTTCGGGATAAAGGTGTTCCAACTCCGCCCGCCAGGAGGCCAGTCAGTTTCCAACGCGGAAGACATCAAGGCGCTCGGAATGAACGCTGTGAGCTTGTCATTTCAAATTCCCTTTGACGACCAAGGACACGTTCACTATCCGAGTCAGATGTTCGGCACAAACCACCCCGACCTTGAGTCGAGTCTTTGCGACATCGGAAATTTGGTGCATCAGATGAAGACCTCAGGTCTCAGCGTCTACATCTCTGGAGAACCCGTGTACTACGCCCTGGCGGAGGGCATGGTGCCACCCCCCCTTGAACCATCCATTGTTCCGAACTACATCGTCGATCTGTATGAGGTCATGGAGGGGTTTGCAACCACCGCTGAGACGTACAAGGTTGATTGGCTTGCCCCGATCGGTGAACCCGACAAGTACTTCGGCCCTGGCCCAGCAGATGAGTTCATGCAGGAAATCAGGCCACTCTTGGAGGACTTCGACGGAAAACTCGTTTGGCAAGTCCAGGGCAGCGACCAGAGACTCGACCTTCGCGGCTACGACATCGCAGGCCTGGCGGTCCTCGGGTGCGACGTGGACGGCATTGGTGGAATGTTTGACACCTATATCCCGAAGGTGGTCGCCTGGGCAGAAGCAGACGGAGTTCCCGAAGTTGCCCACGTCGAGTTCGGCTGCATAGGTAGAGCACAGGACGTGTCGACTGCCAAAGCAAACCTTGACCGTTGGTACGGCGCCACGTCGGCGTTTGCCACTGGGCTGGTCGTCCTGGACGAACCTGCAAGCGCCCCAAACTCTCAACAGGTGGTCGGGACCTGGCTCGAGGACTGGGGGGTCGGGATCGCTGAAGAACTGGGATTCATGTAGAAGCGTCCCTGCGCCCATCTACACCTAGGGGTTCGTACCTCACCCCATCCCCCTCAGGGGAGGGGATGTTGGTTCCGTCTCAGGGGAGGGA
>JAKUTA010000136.1 GCA_022447885.1 Candidatus Poseidoniales archaeon
CCCGACCTATGGGACGGACAGCAGGTGGTCTGCATCCACTTCCCCGACAAATCGAGCCACCCCGAATATTCCGATGGCAGGCATCACATCGATTACGATGGAACCGACTTCATGACCGATAGCGAGTCCAATGCCACGGGCGCGTGCGTGGGAGGGTTCAGCGGCTACGAGAACGGGTTCGACCTCATGCTCGATGCCACGAATGTGACCGGCGGGAAGCTGGAGGTTGGATACACGGTGTCCGAATGGGGTCCATACGTGCAATCCATCGGCGGCCACGAGCCAACGGGCAACGCGTACTGGGCACTGTATCACGACGGAGCCATGGCCATGGTGGGGATCGGGGACCTTGTTCTGGATGAGGACAGCGTCATCATCTGGCAGGTGGACACCTGGTGACGCTATTCACAGTGAAGGGTGATTCATTGAGGGCATATTATTAGCCGAATCAACAAGAGCGTAGACACATGCTCGGGGCACACGCCATCGCAGTCGGCCCGTTGGGAATGCTGGCGATCAACATCTCCCTCCTGACTCTGGTCGGGTGGGCCCTGCTGCGCGCCGAGCGCGGACTGCCCGACGGCCGTGAATGGACCCTGCTCGCCATGCTGGCGATCTTCGGGATCTTCGGGCGGGTGCTGCTCGAGCCGCTGCCCAACATCCAGCCCGTGACGGTCCTCGTGCTGCTGGTCGGTGTGCACATGGGTGCGAAGCGTTCCATCGCCCTGGCAGCCGTCATCGCCCTCGGCTCGAACATGCTGATGGGCCACGGTCTGTGGACGCTCTATCAGGCGCTCGGCTGGTCTCTGGTCGGTTGCCTCGGTGCCTTCGCCGCCACCCGCCTCAACACCTTGCCGAGAATCGCTGGCGCCGCCGCCCTGTGCGGATTCCTGTTCGACTGGGTGATCTCCCTGAGCATCCTGCACACGCTCGGTCCGAGCATGCTTCCTGCGTACATCATCGCCGGCCTGCCATTCGACCTGCTGCACGCGATGGGCAACCTGTTCTTCGCCGCCTGGTTGGCAAGTCCGCTGGCAGATATCATCAACCGCCATCAGGGAGTCACCTTGGAGGCCACCGAGAATGTCCAAGTCACAGCCTGAGCTGACGATGGTGCTCGTCACCCGCCGTGACCTGAAACTGTCCGCGGGCAAGTTGGCGGCGCAGTGCGGACATGCGGCGGTGGAGTGCGCGCTGAAGGCGCGGCGGAATGTCCCGCGACAGTTGGAGAGATGGCGCGACGAGGGTGGGCGCAAGGTGGTGCTGCGCTGCGAGGACCTCGATTCGCTGCGCCGCTTGTTCGGTGAAGCGATGGAGGCCGACCTCCCCTGCTACATGGTCAAGGACGCTGGACATACCGAGATCCCTGCCGGGACGGTGACCGTCGTCGGCATCGGCCCCGGCCCACGCAGGGAGATCGATGCACTCACTGGCGACCTTCCACTCGTGAACTGAGCGCGGCCAGAGGGCCGTGCTCATGTGATCACCTGCCCTGTGTCGAACGGCGCATCGACTCAACGTTGACATAGCGCAGCTGGTCGATGCTCAGCACCGGGAACGAATTGTCCCTCGTTCTCGAGGATGAGCCGATCTTGTTTCGCCGGTCGTTGGGAGGACCCGCCAAACGATCCCGCGGATGGCGACAGCCATGGACCGGCTCGTTATCGTTGGTTTGATACCCATCAACGGGCCGTGGAGGATGCATGACCAATGCCAGCGGTGACCGAACCGCAACCGACGAAGGCCATGGCGAGCTCGAAACCGTGAAGAGCCCGTCCGATGATCGCCCCACAGGGTCTGGTAGATGGGCGGTTCGGGGGTACCGGGTCCTGATCACGATGGCGGCTGCGGTGTTGTTCAACCAGTCGTTACAGGCCGGCGAGTTCATGTCCGGCAGGTATGAGTTTCTCGAGTTTCACCGGCTCGGTGCGATGGTCGCCGAGTTTCTCGTCCTACTGGCCGCCATCGCGGCCGGCGTGGCGCGGTATCGGGGTCGCTACCCGTTGTGGCCGGCGGGGGTGACCGGACTGTTGTTCGTCGTCATCCAGCTTCAGGAGTGGGCGGGGGAGGAGCGGGTCCTTTCTGTGCACGTCCCCCTGGGCGTGTCCATCATCGTGACGGCCATCGGCCTGACCGTTTGGGCCTGGCGGGAGTCCTGATGCGGGTCACCCGTAGAGAGCTCGTGACGGGCTTGTCGACATCGAGGTGCCACTTGTTGTCATCAGAATCAATGTTGTGTTCAATCTCGAAGTAAGCCTGCAGGGTCGCGCACATCAGCCATCGACCCGGGTCCGCAAAGAGAGATCGATGCGCTCACCGGTGACCTACCGCTCGTCAATTGATCAGTCTGAGGGTAGCGGAGCCTGCGCTCCGGGTGAGCAATCGGCTTTCTTGCGGGTCCGACATTCGTTCGTTCATATTGGGTCGCTGTGTTTACTGGTTTCACCGGAGGATCAGATATGGAATCAGACGAGGTTGAAACCCCATTCGGAATCATCGATGAACAGACAGTGAAAGCAATCGAGAAGTGGCGTCACGAGGCCGTCCAGGAGGTCATGGACGAGGTTCCTCCGCTGCGCGCCCGCGAGATTGCCGATTTCGTGGCAGAAGGTGGGCGCGTCAGTTCCTTCTATCGCTCACGGCGCAAGCCCATGGGTCCGTGGATGCTGCTCGCACTCGATGCGGTCATCGAGCGTGACTTCGAGGTCTCAGCAGTCGAGAGATACGCCGAACCCCCCTCATCCGCGCACATTCCACCCGTCACTCAGTCAGTTCCCGTGAGCGCGAGCGAGAACAAGACCGTGCTGTTCCAGGCCACCCGCTTCGTCACCGAGAAGAAGAGTGGACGAAAGTGGGCCATCACTACTGATGAGGACCCGTACTGTGGTGCCTACTACTTCATCTTCGAGACCGCTGAAGACGACGAGGAGGTCAAGATGCAGGCCATCTGGAAGTCCATGCACAAGTGGCTCGTGAACGAGAGCCCCATCAAGGGCGGTGCCCTGCGTGCCAACGGCTCGTTCATGAGCGTCGATAACATCTCACTCGACGACGTGGTGCTGGCAGACGCCGTCCGCAAGGGCATCACCAAGAACATCTGCACCTTCCTCAAGAACATCGAGACCTTCACCAAGAACGGGAACAAGAACTCCCGTGGCGTGCTGTTGGCAGGTCCACCCGGTTGCGGCAAGACCCTGACCTCGCGCGCTCTGGTCAACCACCGCGGCGATGCCACCTCCATCTACGTCACCAGCGACGACATCCGCGAGCCCGGAGACCTGACTGGGATCTATTCGATGGCACGCATGCTCTCGCCCACCTTGGTCATCATCGAAGACCTCGACTGCCTCGGTGGTGCGGGGATGGACCGCAAGCAGCGCAGCGGGCACCCTCTGCTGGGCGAGTTCCTTGAGGTTCTGTGTGGCTCCACCACCAACTCACAGGTCGTCACCGTGGCCTCCACCAATCACCCCAACCTGTTGGATGAGGCGCTCATCAACCGCCCAGGCCGCATCGACGCCATCATCCCCGTAAGTCCGCCCGACGCCCATGGTCGCCGTCTCATCCTGCGGATGGAGATGAAGCAGCACGAAGTCGAGGAGGGCATCGACATCGGGACCCTTGCCAAGAAGACTGAAGGATTCACCGGCTCACATCTGGTCGGGTTGGTCAACAACGCCGAGCTGGAGGCCATGCACCGCCTCGATTGTGACAGCAAGGATGACGTGAAGGTGGTCATCACCCAGAATGACTTCGACGCCGCGCTGGCCGAAATCAAGGAGACTCGCGAGCGCGCTGGCGGGAGCATCATGGAGGAGATTCGCCCCTCAGGCGAGTCTTCCTTCGCCGAACTGTACAGTTGATTGCAGCGCCATGACTCTGCGGCTATCGCATTCATCGGGATGCGTGTCGTGTCGGCGTCAGGCTCATGGGGCATCGCCCACCAGAGGGACGCGTGGCAGCCGACGTGCTAGATGCTGACCTGTCCGATGAGGACGCCGAGGTGCTCGATGCGGTGCTATCTCCGGGTGCGGATGTCGATGAGGCGGAGGAGCGCCATCAGGTGCGCCAACTGAACATGGCGATGGGCTCGACATTGGCGGTGGTCGTCGTTTTCATGGTGCTCTCGGCGATGTTCGGCCTCGAGTCGACGATGGATGACGCGGCGTCGGGGGGTGACGGCGACCAGGTGGTGGATTTCCTCTGGGGTGAGCCGATCTACATGCCTCGGCACGAGGAGTGCATCGACCCGGACAACGGCCAGGACCCGGACTACATCGGCTACGGCGTCGGCTACGAGCCCTCCCTCTCCATCGACTCGCAGGGCAACAT
>JAKUTA010000137.1 GCA_022447885.1 Candidatus Poseidoniales archaeon
CTCGGGCCGCGCGGTCCGCTGTCAATGGAGAACCCGACCATGGCGAACCCCAAATGGGCGGGGTTCATAGAGGGGACGGAAGGGTCCGCATACCAATGGACTCACGCCGGCTCGTACCATTGCTGGTGGGGGGTGTGCTGGCGGTCATCGCCGCCGCTCTGCTCGCGATCGAGGCGGGAGGTGCGTCCATCGAGGCGTGGGCCGTGCTGTTCGGTTACGGCCTCCTGGCGCTGATCGTAGCCCAATTGCCATCACAGTCAGGTGCGACTGACTCGTCTCGTACCTCGACGGTTGGCGCAGCAGGTGGCGCTGCCGTCGCTCGGGAGCAGATGGGTGCTGCTCACGGCCGCGACCAGCTTCCTGACCCGCACGAAGCCGGATTCGACGCGCCGCTGACGTGAGGAGACGAGTTCGCCGTGTGGCGAAGCGGAGGGATGAGAGAACCTCAGGAAAGGCGCAACGTCTCGAGGTTGCGCGGGGCGGTGCAGCGCACCCTGAACGTTTCGCGGATCGCCTTGCTGAACTCGATGCAGATGCGCTCATCGCCGTGATGACAGATGACCAGTCGCGGTTTGGGATTGATCTGGCTGACATAATCCATTAGTTGACGACGGTCGGAGTGGCCGCTGAATCCATCGATGATCACCATGTCGCAGTTCATCTCGACCATCGTTGTGACCCCGCTGTCACTGAGCGGCACCGACGCTGATCCCGCCTGCAGTTTGCGTCCCAGCGTCCCTTCAGCCTGGTAGCCGACGAAACAGAGAGTGTTCAGTGGTTCTGGCGCCCAGTGCTTGAGATACTCGACGATCGGACCGCCGGTCATCATCCCGCTGGTCGCCAGCACGATGCACGAGCCGGGGTCGCGCAGCACGCCCTCGCGGTGCTTGCGGTTCTCCACCTGACGGAACCACTTCGAGGAGAACGGGTTGCTCCCGTCATCCTTGAGCACTGCTTTACGCAGTTCTGCATTGAGGTAGTTGGGATGGCTCGCATGGATTGCAGTGGCTTCGGTTATCATGCCGTCCACCCACACGGTCACAGGTTCACATTCTCCTGACTTGAACAACTGGTCGATGGCGATCATCACCTCCTGACTCCTGCCTACCGCGAACACGGGGAAGAACACCTTTCCACCGCGCGCCAGCGACCGTTTGAGCAGGTCGTGCAGTTCCTGAGTGGCCTCCAAGCGTGAAGGCTGGAACGAGTTGGCGCCACCGTAGGTAGACTCCATGACGAGCGTCTCGACGCGCGGGAAGCGTACGTGGGCGGCCTCGTAGAGCCACGATTTCTCGTACTTGATGTCGCCGCTGAACACAATGTTGTGATGGTTCGATTCTTCCCCTATGTGCATGTGCACTGAGGAGGAACCGAGGATGTGCCCGGCGTTGTGCAGGGTCATCTTGATGTCCGGCGAGATGTCGGTGATCTGGCCCCATTCAACGTCGACGACGTGTTTCATCATCTCCTGGATGTCTTCCAGAGCGTAGGGGGGAGTTCGGCCTTCTGCCTGTGCCACCTTGATGAAATCCATCTGTAGCATCGTCATCAGGTCACGCGTCGGAGGGGTGCAGTATACCGGCCCGCGGTAGTTGTACTTGTAGAGCACCGGCAGCATGCCGATGTGGTCGATGTGCGCGTGGGTGATCACCACCGCGTCCAACTTCTCCGGCGGCAGCACCTCGGGCGCGTCGAAGTATGGCATCCACTCCGACTCCCTGCCGGGCTTCGCTCCACAGTCCACCAACACCCGACTCTCGTTGGTGGTCACCAGGTGCATCGTTCGCCCGACCTCGCGATATGAACCGAGGGCGGTCAGGCGGACCCACTCCTGACCGGGTCTCTTCGGCCGGTAGATGTTGGTGCCGAAGCGGCGCAGGATCTGCTTGCGCTCCTCAGCGTTCTCAAGGCGGAACCGGTGGATGTCTCGCGCGGTCTTGCTGGCGAGCGGGGCGGCGCGCTCGATGCGCACGCTCCAACCTATCTCATCGCGCAGTTTCTTCAGGTGAGCGCCCCGCTTGCCTACACCTTCTCCCGGATCGCGGCACTCGATGATCACCTCGCTGATCGCCGGGTCGAACCATACGTTCTGCACCATCGCCGCGGATGGGATGATGTCGCGGATGGCTTCGGTCGCCTCCTCGATGCTCATCAGCAGGGAGGGGTCGGGCCTGATCTCCACTCGGCGCTTGATCTCCTTTGAGATGCGACCGGTCAATCCGTCCTCTTGGAAGCGTGCAGGATCCGTGGTGATGATGGCGATGCTCGCCGCCTCCAGGTTAATCTCGTAGGTGATGCCGCTGGGCACCATCTTGGTGATCTTGTCCTTGATCTCTCTGAATGTCAGCCTCATTCGGGATACCTCCTCGTCGTTCAACTTCAACCCGGCGAGCAGCCTGATGCGGCGTCAGCCGCTGGACGGCGATTGTGCCGCCGGGAACAGGATGTGAGGTGTGGACCTCAGATTGACTTGAGCAGTGCTTCCTTCTCTGCGAGCGTGAGCAGCTTGAAGCCGTCCTTCATGGTGATGACCGACAGGTCCATGCCGTTGCCGCTGGCCGAATCACGCTGGCTGGAGGCGAGCAGGGCGCGGGCGGTGACCTTGAGCGCCTCATTGCGCGTCATCCCCTCCTTGTACTGGTCTTCGAGCACGCCGTACATGTAGGGGGAACCTGAACCTGTGGCACAATATGTGTCGGGGATCGAGCCGCCAGCGGAATCGATCGAGTAGACGGAACCGCCACTAGCGTCGACACCGGCGATGAGCAACTGCACCCAGTAGGGGGAGTAGCGCCTGCCCGACAGGATGTTCGCCGTCAGGGTCGAGGCGGCTTCGACACTGATCTCGGTGTCTCGCTTCATCTCGAACAGGGCGATCTCCGCCGCCAGCACGCGTGCCAGCACCTGTGCATCGCCGACCAGACCAGCGGTCGTCAGCGCGATCTTGTTGGAGATGGCGAACAACTTCTGCACGTTCTTGTTGGCGATGAAATGACCCATCGTCGCACGGTGGTCCGCGCCAACGATGACGCCGTCCTTGTAGCAGATGCCGACGGTGCTCGTGCCGGTCTTCATCGTCTCGAGCGTCGAATCCATCATCCCCGCCTCCGCTTCCGCCGTCCTTCAAGTTTCGCTAAGGACAGGAACCCGCCCAAAGCAATCACTGCGACCAGCCGACCCTATTTCAATCCGCCGAACTACATCCACACCTCTCGCGCTACCCTGCGCCCAATGGTTGATGGAGGGCCGCACTCGCAGGGTTCCTGAGGGCGATGAGCGAGGAGCAGGATGGGGACGAGCCGCGCTGGCTGAAGGTCCCGAGCATCGAGCCCGGACCATTGCCGTCGCCCGACCCAGGCCAGGTCTACCATGACCTCGGCTCGCTCTACCCGGACGCTCCTGTTCCACGCCACCCACAGGAGGTGGTCATCCGCCGTGCGGTCCTGCATGATGTCTCAGGACTGGAGATGCTCCTCGACTGGGCCGCCGACGGCCAGATCGTGATCATCGAACTACGTCGCATCATCGACCGAGATTTCGAGTTGACGACCGCCATCGAAGAGTTGTCCAACTTCGTCGAGGGCGACCTCGGCGGTCAACTCGTGCAGCTCGGAGAGGAGCGCATCCTGCTGCTGCCCCCGGGGTTCAGGGGCATGTCAGGGCTTGAGGCGGAGGCCTTCGAAGGCAACTGAATGGTGCCGAGGTGGCGCGATGGAGAGCGATATCAGCCATCCCTGTCCAGCGTGCGGGACTCCCGACGCATTGACCATGCTCTCGCTCACCGAGGAGATCCCCTCCTTCGGGGAGCACACACAGGTGACGCTGTCGTGCGCGGAATGCGGTTGGCGGCAGACCGACTTCATCCCGGCGCAGGAGCGGGAGCCATGCGCGTGGAGTCTCGAGGTGAACGAACCCAGCATGCTGGCGGTGAGGGTCGTGCGCGGCTCGTCGGGGACGGTGAGGATCCCCGAACTGGGCCTCGAGGCCTCTCCAGGCAACCATTCGACAGGCTACGTGTCGAACATCGAGGGTGTTCTGCAGCGGTTCATCGACATCATCGAGATGCTGCTTCGCCAGGCGGCGAGGGACATCAGCACCGATGACCCTGATCGCGACTCGGCTGAGAGGGATCAGCCGCAACTGCAGGAACTGCTCGACACTCTGTGCGCCGCGCGCGCCGGGGAGTCGACACAGCCGCTGACCGTGGAGCTGCTCGACCCGCACGGACACAGCGCCATCCTCGACGATGCGGCGCATTCGAGGCCATTGACCGAAGACGAGCGCGTTGATCTCGAAGTGGGCCCGACCGCGTTGATCCTCGACCTG
>JAKUTA010000138.1 GCA_022447885.1 Candidatus Poseidoniales archaeon
AAGGTTGGTGCTCGGATTCTCGCCGATGTAGTCCACTTCCCACACCTCGATCAGCGCGCGGATGACATCGGTCTCCTCCGCGCGCGCGAAGAAGGCGCGCAGAACCGCCCACGAATCCTCCTCCTTCGTGGTGATCCCGAGGGGCGTGGTCACACCCTCCTTGTCGATGACGCTCGGCATGAACACCTGCTGACCCGCTTCCACCATCGTGCCCGGCTTGCACCCACCACCCATGAAGGTGGCGTCAGCGAAAGGGCACGGAAATCGGTTGACGGAGCGTGTGTGCGCCTGCGGAGGGAGAAAGTGTGCGCAATTGAGTGGCACAAGTGCTTGGCATGAGTTGAAATGGCCGACCCCGGAGCAGGGGGCATGGTGGAAGTGGGAGACGACGCACCCGATTTCGAGTTGCTCGATGCGGACAGGAACGGAGTGACCGGAGGGCAGCACCTCGGCCAGCGTGTGGTCATGGCGTTCTTTCCGGCCGCCTTCACAGGCGTGTGCGAGAAAGAGATGTGCACGTTCCAGGACAGCCTCAGCAGTCTCAACGACGCCAATGCCACCGTGCTCGCCATCTCGGTCGATGCCCCCTTCTCCAACGGGGCGTTCGCCGCCGCCCACGGAATCGAGTTCCCCATCCTCTCCGACTACACCCGAGAGGTCACCAACGCCTACGGCGTTGCACTCGACGACTTCGCCGGCATGCCCGGATACACCGCCGCCCAGAGATCGGTGTTCATCGTCAACGAGGAGGGCAACATCATCTGGAAGTGGGTCGCCGACAACCCCGGCCTAGAGCCCGACTACGACGCTGTGCTCGCCGCCCTCGGCGCATGAATACAGCGATCAGGCCGACCCGCGATTCAATCTTCGTCGCGCTCGTGCACCCAGATGAGATGGTAGCCGAAGCCGGTCTTTACGAACGGCCCGATCGCGTTCAGGTCCTGGCCCCAGACAGCCTGCGAGAACTCGCGCGCCATCTGCCGCTCCTGGAACCAGCCGAGGTCCCCTCCCTTCGAGCCTGACGGGCACTCGGAGTGCTTGCGCGCCATCTTCTGGAACTCCTTCAATGGCTTGCGCGCCTTCTCGATGCGCTCGCGCAGCTGCGCAGCCTCTCCCTTGGAGCGCACCAGGATGTGTCGAGCGTGTGCTCGCCGGATTGCCATGCTGTCAGCGCGTGCGTGCTCTGCTATCACGGCTTCGCTCACACCTCGCCCCAGGCGAGCCAGCGGGCGTAGGTGCCGTAGATGATGCCGGAGACAGCGAGGCTCTCCTCGTTGAAGTGGCTCATGTCGTCCGCATAGGTGTGGTACTCCCAGGAATTGGAGCCATAGCAGACGAGCGCGTGGCCGTTCGGGTCACCCTCATCCTGCGCGATGTCGTAGACGAACGGGCCGTGGTCGGAGTTGTATGGCATGCCGGTGGGGGTGTTCTTGGCGCCGGGCTTCACATCGATGTTGATGTCATACTTGCTGGCGATGTCCGAGCGTTCGGTCTTGAACTTCTCAACGATGCGAGTGATGTGGTCGACATCCGACTGGTAGTTTCCGAACAGCGTCAGCGAGTTGCCGCGCTCGAGGTCCGCATGGTTCATGTCGAGGTTGATGTAGACGATCAGGTTCTCGTTGAGGTACTCCGCGTACTTGCCGACCCACGCCTTCGAGCCGTGCAGACCCTCCTCCTCGCCCCCGAAGGTGCAGAACTTCAGGGTGTGCTTCGGCTCTCCGAGTTCTGCTGCCAGATACCCGAACTGCTGCGCCAGTTCCAGCACAGTGGCGGTTCCCGAGGTGTCGTCGATGGCTCCCGGGCCGTTGTAGACGGTGTCGTGATGGGCGCCGAAGATGATCAGTTTCTCCGACTTGCCAGGGATGATGCCGCATGGCACGCGCACCTCACGCTCGCCTTGGTTGTCGACTGGAACGTACATGCCGATGCGCACGTCGGTGGATGCCTTGTCCTCCCACGCCTGCCACAACTCTTCGCCGGTTTCACGGGAGAGCTGCAGGAAGCCGATGTCCGGGGGGATCTGGCCGGGATCGTCGAGCAGCGCTTCGGTGTCCACGGTTTTGAAGATCGGAACGCAGTCATCCGCCTCGATCTGGCCGCAGTTCCTCTGCGTGTTCACCACCAGCAGGGCTGCCAGAGTGTGGTTGATCGCCAGACGATAGAGGTCCGTGTTGCTGCCGACACTCGGTCCGGTCCACACCAGACCGATGTTCTGGGTCGCCTCCTCCCATAGTGATTCATCGGTGCCATTGGAGAGGTTGACCAGTTCCATGTTCTCGTTGAAGCCAATCTGCCTGTTGCCGCTGTAGCCTTGGATGACGTAGTCCATGCGATGTTCGAATTCAACCACTGTCGCCTGACCTGAGTTGATGTCGAAGTTTCCGCACGGATCCAGGTTGAGGGGGTCGAATCCGCCATAGGTTCCGGGGATGCAGTAGCGCAGGATGGGATTATCGGTTATCTCGAACATCTTGACGTTGAATCCTTCGATTGTCGCAGCGATCCCCGCGGCGGTGAAGTTCGCCTTGTTCGATTCGGCGGTCGCCAACTCCTCCGCGGTCCCAGAGAGCCGACCTCCCCATTGCGGATGGCCGAGGCTCACGAGGTGCTCGGCGAATCCACGGGCTCTGGCAGTGTCGAAGTCGATCAACTCGTACTCCGGTTCAGGCTGCAACCACGCCATGATCATCGGACCTGCCAGTAATCCAGCACCGAGCGTTCCGAGCAGCAGCACGCCGACGAGAGCGACCGCCGGAATCTGCACCCCGAACAGTTCGACCTTGCGCCTGATGAAGCGGGAGGCGAAGTCAGCATCTTCGACCACTTCGGCTGCGAGCACCTCCCCAGTGGAGTCCGCGAGGGTGACACGTCCATCCGGGTCGACCAGTATGCGGTCCGCAGCGATGCCCGCCGCCGACAACCGCCCCCCGCGGGCTACCTTCTTGCCCCCCGTCGCAAGGCCGGCCTCGGCGAGTGCTGCAGCAAGCACCTTCGCGGTGAAATCGTCGTAGTCGACCATTCTCTCAGTGTTCTCGGACCGCGGGCCCCTCATCAACCCAACCGTGTTCAGTGCGGGTATGAGGCTGGAAGCCTCAGGGGGTGAAGTCAGGGTTCGCTGACTCCGCAGTGTGGATCTCCTCTCCGGTCCAGCGCTGCCCCAGTTCATGTTCGACATCCAACTGGTCGAGGATGCGCGCGACAACGAAATCGACGAGGTCATCGATGGTCTCAGGCTTGTTGTAGAATCCGGGATTGGCGGGCAGCACGATCACACCCCAGGTGGAGAGGCGGGTCATGTTCTCCAGTTGCACGGTGGCGTAGGGAGTCTCACGCGGGACGACCACCAACTTGCGCCGTTCCTTCATCGCCACCATCCCAGCGCGGGTGACCAGATTGTCCGAGATGCCGTTCGCCAACTTCCCCATGGTGGTGCCAGACGCCGGGCAGATCACGTACGCATCGAATTTCGCCGAGCCCGATGCCGCCTTCGCTGCCAGGTTGTCATTGTCCTCGAGCAGCGCGCCGTTGGTCGCGGCCAACTCCTCAGGTGTGATCGAACACTCCAGGTCGAGGTTGATCGCCCCCGCGCTCGTCACGATGAGGTGCACCTCCCATCCGGCAGCGCACAACTGCTCCAGCAGGCGCACGCCGTAGCGGGCGCCAGAAGCGCCTGAGATGGCCAGCACCGCCGAAGGCATGGGTCGCACCACAGGCTCCACTCCTTAGAGGATTGTTCACGTCAGGCGTCCGAGGAACTCATCGAACGCAGCCAACGACTGCTGGAATTCCTCGGGCGAAGCGCCCCAGCCGATTCGGATCTGGTTCGCTAGCTGTGGCGCGAACATAGTGCACGGTATCGCCAACAGTCCCAGCGGCTCAGCCACCTGTTCGATCGCTTGCTGGGCGTCACAGTCCTCCGGCAGCGGGATGCAGCCGAAGATGCCGCTGGGCGGTGGGGTCCAATCGATGCCATGCGCCGCCAGCACATCGAGCAGCAGCGGCAGGGGCTGCTCTCTCCTGCGTCTGCTCAGAGCCAGTGGTGCGGAGAGGTGTGGCCAGGCGAGCTTGATCAGCCTAAGTGTCGGAATCGACAGCATCGATTGCAGATTATGCATGGCACGTGTGGCGGCGGAGATGCGCGCCTCCGAGCCGATTACCCAGCCGAAGCGCAGTGTGCCCAGACCGTAGCACTTGGTCAGCGAATTCACCGAAAGGCAGTGCTCACCATAGGTGAAGAACGGGCGATGGTCGGGAGTGCCACGAGTCGAATCGAGGTAGACCT
>JAKUTA010000139.1 GCA_022447885.1 Candidatus Poseidoniales archaeon
CGCCGAGGAATCCAACATAAGCATCGGATGTGTACGCGCCCGCTGGATCCTTGATGCTCTCGTAGTACCAGTCACCCTCCGAGTCGGTGTAAGCGTGTATCTTACCCGCATAGGAGCCTGAGACGGTCACCGAGTTGTTGAACACCTTGACATCGGTTGGTATCACCTGACCGAATCGTTCCTCATACTGGAAGGTATCCCAATCCAACTCGGTCAGTTTATTGGAGGTCTTCCCCCAGAGCCAGTTGCCGTTGTTGTCCAATTTGCCGACGAACATGTCGTAGTTGGATTGAGCGTGGGCCGACAAGGAGATCGAGCCCAGCTGGACCGATGGTGATGCCGAACCTTGATTGTCCATGAACGGGCCGGTCACGTAGACGTTGCCTGCTGAGTCGACATCGATTCCAAGCCCCCAATCCTCGTAGGCACCACTGATCTGTGAAGCCCAGACCCAGTTCCCGTTCGTATCCATCTTGGCGACGAATCCATCCAGCCCCCCAGCCGAGTTCAGGGTGGTCGAGCCGAATGTGGCAGAACCGCTGAAGGCCCCAGTGATGTACACGTTGTCCTGAGCGTCGAGCACCATGTCCCACGCCATGTCCGCTCCAGAACCACCGGCCGAGGCAGCCCAGTGGTCGAGGTTGGCGCGGCCGAGAGCACGCTGGATGGTCGAGTCCTGGGCTGGGCTGAGGACACCGGGATCCCGGTCGTCTGCGGAGGTGCTGCGAACTTCGTCGGTGGAGTCCGAAATCATGGGTGTTAGATAAGCAGTCAACAGCAACACTGAGAGGAATAACGTGGCTCGACAGAGTGACACACGGGAGGTTTGCATACGCTTCGCGATTTACGCTTACTCTAAGAGAGTATCACATGCCCGTACAATGCTTCTGGACGCTTTCCCCGTTACCCCGAATCACGGATTCCAACCTCCCGGACAAAGAGCCACTGGGGAGATTTGAACTCCCGGCCTCCTGATTACGAATCAGGTGCTCTACCAACTAAGCTACAGTGGCAACGAAGCCGGGCACAAAAGAGGTCGGAATAAGCGAATCGGTGCCCCACGACAGAGCGGATCACCATTCCATCCAATGGTCGCGGCCCGAGCCGTTGACGATGGCGTGCACGGCCGACACCATGTCCTTCAGTTTCTGCTTGATGCCGCCCGTCTGCACGGACTCGCGGGTGACGGAGCGGCGCTCGCGCCAATCATCGAGACCATCCAGCCACTCGTCGTCGTGCATCTCCCGCACTCGAGGTCTTTCACGGCGGTTGTCTTCAGAATGTTCGACGCCGAGGAAGCCAGCCAGTGAGCCGATGCGCTCGGAGAACTCGACATCTGAGGTTAGAGTGAGAACGACGGTGGCGAGGTGATCCCCGAGCGGAAGGTCGGCGGTCTTGTCGTGGCGGTTGATGCACAGGTAGGAGCCAGCGTCGTCGCCCTGCGCATCAGCGAAGTTGCGGAATCCCTGAATCTCGAACATGTTGTGGTTGTCGTTCTCGGCGGCGATGCGGTAGAAGTTCCCGCTGTCCCCTTCGATGTAAACTGCTTTTTCGTCCAAGCTCCAGTTGTCAGCCTCGGTGAGCGCGGAGCGGAACAGTCTCATCCCGTTGCGGTTCTGCTCGGTCATCGTCAACTCCATCTCGTGACCGTACCAGGTGTGCTGGAGGGTGCGCAGTCGACGGTGCTCAGCGCTGTCTGGAGGAGAGAAATACCAGCTGGTGAGCAGTTGCCAGGTCTGCGAGCACTCAGGCACTCCGACGAGTTCCCACCCCTTGTCGCCAACCACGTAGAGCCCCAGTTGGTGGACCTCATCAGCACCTTGGATGATGCCGAACGGTGAGCGACGGGACTCGTCATCGGGGTCGGTGAAATCACTCTCGGGCGCGCCATCCCAGCGAGAGACGAACGGGCGTCCTGCCTCGAGGTGGTGGGCGAACGCCTTCTCGGGCCAGTCGGTCGGTGCAAGTGGAAGACCGCGTGGGCCGCAGCGGAAGGACCAGTGGACCCAGTGGGGCAGACGGGTGCGGTTGCCACGGCGCATCCACATGGCGTGGTCGTCCTCGGAGACGAAGGAGATGTCGATGGCATTCAGCAGCGAATACCAATCAATGACCGAATCGTCGGCCTGCTCCGACTCAGCGATGAACATGCGCAACACGCAGCGCCACGGAATCTCATCGGGCAGATCGAGTTCTCCGATGGTGAACTGGGATGGGGAGCGGGTGTAGAGCGTGCCACCATCTGGCCACGCATGACCACGGCCGATTTGGCGGTCAGCGCGCATGGCACGCAGCATGGCACGGAAGCGAGACCAGCGCCCTTCTCCCGTGATGCTCGCCAGATGACCGTGATGAGCGGCCTTCAAGCCAGGTGTCTCCATCAGTTCGAGCAGGCGCTTCCAAGAACGGCGCGCACGGGCGGGATTGGGAGTGCTGCCGTTACGAGGTCTTTCCGCCCAGTGGGCGTCGGGAGAATCGCCGTAGTGACCGATGAGAGATTTCCACATCGCCTCGCCACCGTCAGCGCGCGCTGAGCCGATGACCTCCTCGAGTTGTGCCACCTCCTCGCTTGAGGGGGGCGCCACGTACTCACCACTGATGAGCGCGGGCGCGAAAGTGCGACAGAGCAGGCACCAAGGCTCTTCGGCATCTTGGTCAAGCGCAGTAGCACATATCTCGCATTCTTCCATCTCTTCACATTCCATGACGAGCGCCGGAGCGCACAATGAACTGTAATCTCTCGACCCCATATAAGCGGAGGAAAGCAGGTGGTGTATCTCGGGTCGATCAACGACGACTGAGGTCCGGGCGAAAGAGTTCGTGTGAGCGTTGCAGTGCCTCGACGGCCGGCATCCGCTTGCCAGCGAGGAAGGTGAGGCAGGAACCTCCTCCCGTGCTGTTGTGGTCCAGCAGGTGAGCGACCCCCCTCTGGGAGACGATCGCCCCCGTGTGCCCTCCGCCGATGATCACCCGTGCGGGTGACTCACAGCATGAATTGAGGATCTCCACGGTGCCGAAGGCGAATTCAGGCTTCTCGAAGTATGATGCTGGGCCGTTCCAGAGCACGCATCCAACCTGCATGATCTTCGGGCGAATGAGCATCAGAGTCTCGATGCCGATGTCGTAGATCGGGGCTGTCGTCGGCAGGTCCTCGACCGAGATCGGCACTCGTTGTCCGTCTCGCTCGACTCCGAGGTCTATGGGAAGCAGGATACGTTCGGCATGGTCCGCGAGCAATGTCTTCGCCAACTCCAAGGTTGGTCCGAAGGCGGCGCCGAGCGCCTTTTCCAGGAACCCGCTGTTCACCGTCCCGAGGTTGTGCCCAGCAGCCATGAGCATCAGGTTGCCCACCGCGCCGACCGGCACGAAGGTGTCCACCACGCCTCGCTTGAGCAGGTGCTGGGCGATGTCGAGAGAATCGTCGACCTTGACTCCGCCGAGGATAATCGTCTGTGGACGCTGCGGGTCTTCGATGATCGAGCCGAGAACCTCCAGTTCGCGTTGCATCAGCACACCGGCGATACAAGGCAGGGCCGCTCCGAAGCCAGACAGTGTGGGCGAGTTACGGTGCGCGGCTGCGAACGCGTCGCACACGTAGGCGTCGGCCACCTGCGAGAGTTCGCGCACGATCTCCGACTCCGCCAACCCCTCAGGTGTGGAGTCGTGCCGACCAATCTCCTCTTGATGGCCGCGCACGTTGTCGAGGAAGATCATCTCACCCTGCTGCATCCCGTGAATGGAGGAGAGGGCGGCCTCGCCACAGACATCGGGGACGAAGCGGATCTCACGACCGAGCAGCCGACCCAGAAGAATCGCATGTCGCTCCATCGAGGTGAAGTCCTTCTTCCCTGGCCGGCTCTGGTGGGCTAGCAGCACCACCTTGGCATCGGCGAGCCTTCGTAGCGTGGGGAGGACCGCCTGAAGACGCGCATCGTCAAGGAACTCGCCTGTGACGGGGTTCAAGGGTGAGTTGACATCCACGCGAACGAGCACCGTACGTCCAGTTAGCTGGACGTCATCCAGCGTCAGAAACGACGCCATTGAACGAGCCGACCAGCGGACGCCATTTAGCGAAAGCGGTTCGATAACAGCAGAACTTCGCCGCAGTCGCGCGTTCAGTTGATTTCCGGTTCACCCAGGGGGGCTGAGACGAATCGCGCGCAGTCCCGCGATGGCTCCGCGCGCAACGTTTCGCGCCCCTCCGAATGCTCCATAAGCGGACG
>JAKUTA010000014.1 GCA_022447885.1 Candidatus Poseidoniales archaeon
GGCCTTTTCGATTCCTCGATTGACCTTCACCATCAGTTCGAAATAGCGCTCGATGCCCTTTCGTTCATCCGGGAAGCGCTCGATCAGGCGTTGCACGAACTTCTCCCGCCCGCGCGGGATGTCGAAGGTCTCGTCCTTGAACACGACATGGTCGTAGCCGTCAGGGTTGAGTTCGCAGAATTCTATGTCGCCGCCGACGCCCAGCCCTTCGAGCAGTTGTCGCGACGGTCCCCCTTCCTCCAATCCGCCGATGTAATGCACGCCGGGGCTGAACTTGTGTCCCTGCAATGCGAATGTGTGAGTCCATCCTCCGGGGAGGTAATGCTGCTCGAGAACCAGCACCCGCTTCCCGACATTCGAGAGCGCGACCGCGGCACCGAGACCACCCGCGCCCGAACCGATGACGACGACGTCCCAGTCGGTCATGCCGCTCCTATCCGGTGATGTTGCATAACCCTGCTTCCGGAGTCGCCAGAGCAGTCATCCATGACGGCCGAAGTGTTCGTCCAACTGGTCGACGTCGAGTTTGAGGATCGTCGGCCTTCCGTGCACGCACGCCCACGGATTCTCAATGGTGCGCATGTCCGCGAGCAGGCGGCGCATCTCCGCCAATGTCAGACGCTGGTTCGCCTTGACCGCCCCGCGGCAGGAGCGCATGAAGGCGATCTCATCTGCCAACGCCTCGGCGGTCGCCAGCGGTCCATCCTCTCCGCTCTCCTGCAGTTCGGACACCAGGTCATCGAGGAAGCCGGCGAGCCGCTCATCGCCGGCGAGCATCGCCGGAACCGCCGTCAGCAGCCAGGAGCCGTCCTTCTCCGTGAACGCGAACCCGAGTTCACCCAGTCGCTCCAGAGAAGCATCGACGACAGCCGCCTGCACCGCTGAAAGGTCGACTGGCAGCGGCTCGATGAGCGGTTGTGACTCCCAATTGGACATCTGGTTCCTGAGCCGCTCGTAGCGAATGCGCTCGTGCAGCGCGTGCTGGTCGACGACGTAGAGCGCATCGTCGCCCTGTGCGAGGACGTAGGAGTCGGCGAACTGCGCCAGCGGCTCCATCTCGGGAACCTCGGTCACCTCCGCTTCGAGCGGCGACGCTTCGGGCTCATCGAGCGGTGAGACGGCAGCGGAACGCTCGGCGTAGCGGTGCAGGTCACGCTCGGCGCTCGACAGCGCGGGCGCGGTGGGGAGTTCATCCAGCCCCGGCAGTGTCTCCTGAGCCAGCGGCGAGGTCGACACGGGTCGAGACTCGGCCGGTTCGGTGACATCAGGCTCGGACCCTTGGAAGAAGCGGGTCTGCTTCGGGGTCGGCTCGGGTTTCTGCTGCGACTTCGGCTTCCGTTTGGCGGCGCGCGCCCAGACCGGAGCGATCGCCTCGCTGACCTCCTTCGTCACCTCAGGTGAGGGGGGGTCCAACGCTCCGAGAGGGAAATCGGGAGTGGGCCCACCTCCTGTCGGGACATCCTTGAGAGTCTCCTTGAGCGCCCTCTCCAGCCGCTCCAACACCCTCCACGAGTTGCGCAGACGCACCTCCCGTTTGGTCGGATGCACGTTCACATCGACTTCGTCTGCGGGCAGGTCGAGCAACAGCACGCACACCGGATGACGGCCCACCATCAGGCGAGTGTGGTAACCCCGGCGGATCGATTTCAGGAACGGCTGCGCGGCCACCGGCCTGCCGTTGATGATCACGTGCACATCGTCTGCCCGCCCTCTCGAGATGTCAGGGGGAGATATCCACCCGGACCACCGCTCTTCGCCAGGCGCCGACTCATCGGACTCCGGTCTTGCAAGTGCGATCATGCGCTCACTGGCACCACCCAGCAGGTCGTGCAGCCTGTCCGCCATCTCCGTCGCTGCCGGTGTTTCGAGGATCCTGCGCCCATCGACATCGAGCTTGAACGCCACCTCGGGATTGCACAGCGCGTGTGCCACCAGCACATCGACGACCTGTGCCGTCTCTGTGGGCGGCCTCCTCTGGAAGGCCAATCTCGCCGGTTGGTTGGCGAACAGGCCCTGCACGGTGATTCTCGTTCCTTCGGCCAGTCCGGACGGTGAAACCTCACTGAGTTCACCATCATCCAGCGACAGTTCAGCCCCTTGCTGCCCTGCCGGTCTGCTGGCCACGCACAGTCTGCTCACCGCGCCGATGGATGCGAGTGCCTCACCCCTGAAACCGAGGGTTCCAATGGCCGCCAGGTCTTCTGCGCCGCCGAGTTTGCTGGTGGCGTGCCTGTTCACTGCCAAGGTCAGTTCCTCTGCCGAGATTCCGTGCCCGTCGTCGGTGACCACGATCAGGTCGAATCCGCCGCGCTGGATCTCGACATGGACCGAGGTGGCTCCGGCATCGATGGAGTTCTCGAGCAGTTCCTTGACGACCTGAGCCGGGCGCTCGACCACCTCGCCGGCGGCGATCAGCCCGATCGTCCTGTCATCCAACTGCTGGATGGGCGCTCGCTCGGATACCACTTCGCTGACGCCCATGTCACTCCTCCAGCCATTCGTGCTGCCCGCGCAGGATTCCATGCAGTTCGTAGATCAGGTCCATCGCCTCGCGTGGCGAGAGCGCGTCGGGATCGACCTCGGCGAGCCGTGCCAATGCGGCAGCCTCCGTCGGCTCGAGTCGCGCCCCCTTCGGCTCGGGCGGTGACGCCTCATCATCGCCCTCGGCAGCCTCTGCCGCGGCGGCAGCGCGCTCGGGAAGCATCCAGCCGAACAGCGACGACTGTCCCGTCTGGCGGGCCAGCGGGGTTCCCTCCTCTCCGGCGCGAGCACCTTGGGCGTGCTGCTCGAGGAACAGCAGCAGGTCACGCGCTCGCTCGACCACATGTGCCGGCAACCCGGCGAGCGCGGCTACCTGAACGCCGTAGGAGTCGTCACACGGCCCGTCGGCGACGGTGTAGAGGAAGCGCAGTTCGTCCCCTTTCTGGGCGACCTGCACGTGCACGTTGACCATCCCGTCGATTTCTGATTCGAGCCCGGTGAGCTGATGATAGTGCGTGGCGAACAGGCAGCGGCAGCCGACGCGGCTGGCGACGTCCTCGGTGACCGCCCAGGCGATCGCCAGCCCATCGAAGGTGGATGTGCCCCGCCCGATCTCGTCGAGCAGCACCAGCGAGCGGGGAGTCGCTCGTCTGAGGATGTGTGCCACCTCGATCATCTCGACCATGAAGGTCGAGCGCCCTCGGCGGATGTCGTCGTGCGCACCGACCCGTGTGAACACCCGGTCCACCACGCCGATGCGCGCCCTGTCAGCAGGAACGAACGAACCGGCCTGAGCCAGGATGGAGATGAGCGCGGCTTGGCGCAGGTAGGTGGATTTGCCACCCATGTTCGGCCCGGTGAGCATCAGGAAGCGGCGGTTGGAGTCGAGTGAGATGTCATTGGGAACGAAAGTGGACATCGATTCGAGCACAGGATGGCGCCCCCCACGGATGTCCAGCCGGTCGTCATCCAGCACCTCGGGGCGGGTCCAACCCATCCGGCGTGAGTGGTGAGCGAACGAACAGAGCACGTCCACCGAAGCGAGTGTGCGCGCAAGTTGTGACAGTGTGGCGCAGTGTGTGCGAATCTGGTCCCTGAGGTCTCGGAAGAGCCCGTATTCGAGTTCGTTTCCCCGCGCTTCGGCCGTGAGGATGAGTTCCTCCTTCTCGTTGAGCTCGTCGGTGAAGTAACGCTCGGCATTGACCATCGTCTGCTTGCGGATGTAGTCCTCGGGAACCTTGTCCAGATGCGTATTGGTGATCTCGATGTGATAGCCGAACTGCCGGTTGAACTTCACTTTCAGGCTCGGTATGTCCAGCCGTTCACGCTCGCTCGCCTGCAGGTTCGCCAGCCATTCCTTGCCCTCGGCCACCTTCTTCCTGTGCCCATCCAGGTCCTGCGACCAACCGTCCCTGAACATGTCCCCATCCCTGATCGTGCTAGGCTGCTCGTCGAGCAGGGCGTCTGCGATCAGTTCGCGGACCTCTTCCAGTTCGAGCAGCCCGTCAGCGCATTCGAGCAGCAGTTCGTCACTGCCCTCGGTGAGCAGCGAATGCAGCGAGGGCAGGCGTGCCAGACAATCGGCGATCGCTTGCAGGTCGCGGCCGTTGGCGCGGCCGTAGGCCAGCCTCGTTGACAGCCGTTCGAGGTCGCGGCACCCCTTGAGCACCTCTCTGAGTTCACGCAGGCGGCGGTTGGCGTTGATGAGCGAGGCGACGGCGCCGTGCCGACGTGCGATCGTCTCGCGGTCGAGCAGCGGCATCAGCAGCCATTCGCGCAGCATCCTGCGCCCCATCCAGGTCCGGGTGGCGTCGATGGCTGCCAGCAGGCTTCCCTGCTTCTCGCCGGCCAGAGTGTGCGTGACCTCGAGATTCCTGAGCGTGGTTTCGTCGAGCAGCATGTGCCGGGAATCCTCGGTGAACTCGATCTCGCGCAACGGCACCGTGGCGGTGAGGTGCAGCCGTGACAGGTAGGAGGTTGCGAAGCCACACGCCTCCATCGCCAGCGGCTGCGCATCGAGGTCGAGATGGCCCAGGTCTCCCACCTCTAGCACATCCTTGAGCGCCTCGAGTCGCGCCTTGCGAGGCAATTCATGGGTCGAGAGCGTGAGCCCGTCGACCGCCGCCAACAGTGCTGCCAGCGACTCATGGGCAGCGTCGTTGCGACACATCACCAGTTCGCGCGGCGACCAGCGCAGCAACTCGTCGCCCAGCCGCTCGAAGCGATGAGCACCCTCGAACTCACCCGACCACGCTCGCCCTGTCGACGGGTCGATGACCGCCCAGCCGAGACCCTGTCCCTGAAGGACGACCGCGGACAGCAGCGCCGAGGCCTCCTCACCGATGAGGCTCTCCTCGTAGAGCGAGCCCGGGGTGTAGACGCGGGTCACGACCCGCTGCAGCAGCTTCTGCCCGGGCCGCAGTTCCTCTTCCTGCTCGCACAGCGTGACCTTGTAACCCGCTTTGAGCATCCGTTGCAGATAGGTCTCCACAGAGTGCCACGGAACCCCGGCCATCGGAATCGGGTTGTCGGAGGTTTTGTCGCGGCTGGTGAGGGTGATCCCGAGGACTTCGGAGGCGAGAATGGCGTCATCGTGGAACATCTCGTAGAAGTCACCCATGCGGAAGAACAGCACAGTGTCCGGGTGCTCCTCCTTGATCGCATGGAACTGTTCCATCATCGTCGAAGCCATACCTACCTTCACTTCCACTGGAGCATGTACCAACCGTCCCGTCCGTAGGACGGAAGACGGACTCTAGCAGCGACGCCCCATAAGCAAACCGATGCGGAACGAAGATCTCGAACGGTCTCAGCGCTTAGCGCTGAATTCCTTCTGCCAGATGGTGGCTACCGCCATCACGACCGCGAACACCACGATCACCACGAACAGCAGTTCTCCGAGGCGCTCCAGACTCTGGGCGATGTTCTCCTGCGCGTTCAAGTCGATGACCATGCGGCCGCTGCCGCCGCGCTCCATCTCACCATGGAGCTGCAGTGAGTCACCCGAGATCGACACGGAATCAACCTCGGTCATGCCGAGGTCGGGCAACTTGTGCTTCTCCGCCTCATCCTCGGTCCAATCGACACTGGTGAGTTCGCGGCCATCCGCCGAAGCGAACCAGAAGGTTCCCGAGGAGTCGATGGCGGCACCTGCTGAGCCACTCAGTCCCTGCAGCTGTGCCGGCCCGGCATCCTGCGGCAGAACGAGCGTGCTGCTGTGTCCGGCGACGAGCGCGTCCACCTGTCCACCCCAGTGAGCCTCGTCCACCCAGACGACCGTGTGCAACAGGCCACCGGGACTGTGGTGCAGCATGGAGACGGTGATACCCTGACGCGGCGAGCCGGTCACGCGGAGCAGGACTTCACCCGACTTGCCCAGAGTCGGATTCCCGAGTGTCATGTCGTATCCGAGCACGAGCGCGGTGACACCGTCAGGGTCGGAGTGAACGGACAGCATCTCGCTGCTGTCCATCGGTGAGGATGCCCCCACCGAGACGTTGTCAGCATCGAACGCATGCACCCGCACGAGCCCCTCCGAGTCGCGTGACAGCAACCAGCCGCTGTCGGCGCTGTTGGCACTGATGGAGATGACATCACCCTCTGGTCCCGGCCAACTCGGCTCGATCGGAGTGAACAGACCGCTGCCGCTCCAACTCGCCATCGCCCCCCTGCTTCCACCCACGATCCAGCCATCGCCAGCGCGGGAGATGCTCATCGGGGTGAACCCAGCGACTGCCATCAGGCTCGGTCCTGAGTCATCGAATGAGCGCAACTCGCTCGCAAGCCCATTCTCGACCAGCATCAGCGCCTGCGACCCATCAGAACTCCAGGCGATGGCCTCCAGATTCTCATCCTCTTCCAGCAAGCCGGCAGCCGCCACCCCGGGCATCACCGCCGCCACCTGCAACCAGGCCGCCCCGATCAACAGCACCGCCACGAACAGACCGAAGTAGAACCACTGGTCCTCGCTCTCTTCCTGCAGCAGAAGTCCGATGCGCGCCAGCAGCGAACGCCCATTCTTCTCGGACCCGGAATCGCTCATGCATCCACCTCACAGGTCATGCGGTTGATGTAATGCTCGGCGACGATGCTCCCCATCCCGCTCGGCCAACCCAACCCCTAGCCGTTAAATACGGCCGGTCAGTCGCCGGGCTGCCTACGGCAAAGAGGTTGACAGATGGCACGCAAACCGGGTTCGATGTATCGCCGCCTGAAGGGGCAGGCGTTCACCCGCCGACAGTTCACGGGCGGCGTGCCCAACAATCGCATCATGAAGTTCCACCTCGGCAACCGCAAGGCCGGCGAGGCGAAGGACTTCGAAATCGAACTGACCCTGTCAGCCGACGAATCCTGCCAGATCAGGCACACCGCCCTCGAGGCTGCCCGCGTCATCTCCAACTCGACCATCCGCTCGGTGGCCGGACCGCAGGGATACTCGCTGCGCATCCGGGTCTACCCCCACCACATCCTGCGTGAGAACAAGCAGGCGACGGGAGCGGGGGCGGACCGCGTGTCACAGGGCATGAGGTGCGCGTTCGGCAAGAACGTCGGCACGGCGGCACGGGTCAAGCGAGGACAGGCTGTGGTGACCATCCAGACGCACGCGAGCCATTTCGCGGTAGCCAAGGACGCCCTTCGCAAGGCGAAAATGAAGTTCCCGACCCCCTGCAGCACGACCGTTGTGAGGGGACATGAACACCTGAAGGGCCTCATCTGAGGGGACTTGCGGATGCAGACGCGCCCGGCAGAACCGGACGAGCGGCTCCAACGGCTGCGCAACAGCACGAAGGATTGCCCGGTGACCTGGAAGGGCGAATACTGCTACTTCATCCACCCGCTCACGGACGGCGTGCCCCGCCAGTCAGCGAGTCTGCTCGAAGACGCACGAGATCTGGTCCTGGAGATGGTGAACTGGGACGAGGTCGACCTCATCCTCGGCATCGAGGCGATGGGGCTGCCGCTCGCCTCCACGCTCTCTCTGTCGACCGGAAAACCACTGGTGATCGCCCGCAAGCGGGCGTACGGCCTGCCCGGGGAGATCGCCGTGGACCAGGAGACGGGCTACTCGAAGGGGACCATCTACCTCAACGACATCCACGAGGGTGAGCGGGTGTTCGTCGTCGACGACGTCGTCAGCACAGGCGGAACTCTCGAGGCGTTGCTCAAGGCGGTCGAATGGGCCGGTGCCACGGTCGCCGATGTGGTCGTCGTGTTCGAGAAGAACGAGGGGATGCAAGATCTCCTGAAGCGCTACGACTGGCCGATTCGCAGCCTGATGCGCGTCGAGATGGATGGCGAGAAAGTCGTTCTACTCGATTGAATATAGGGTTCAAACTCACAAGCGTCCGCTAGTAGGATGGGTAGCGTCTAGAATGGCCCACGCAAAGCCCACTCAAACTACAATTCCGTTCGCATGGGTATTCGGATGAACCCTTGCGAAACCCGTCATTCGAGAGGGTACCCATGCGACCACCCCTAATCGGAAGGGAACCCGTTGTGATTGGATGATTGAAACGCTACCCATTATGATGCGTGTTCTCATAGCGATCTGCGATTCAATTCAGAGTATAGCTCAGTTGGAATCTCACTTTCAACTCGTATCCTGTTTCCATTCGGATGTTCAAATTCAAGTGCTGACGCGTGTAAACACAATCTGTTCACACCAGCCCTGCCTCGGCCGTACCGAGTGTCACCAGCAACCGGACAACCGATATCACTCATGTGGAGTCTGATTTGGGCTCTCCTTCCGGTGTCGATCTTTATTCTGATCAAACTATGAATCGTTGCAGACTGCTCGATTCTCCAGTTAGTGATCGCTTCCTTACCAGCCCTCGCCCCTTTCGATACTAACCTTACCCGTCTGTCTTTCGTCTCCTGGATGCGAGAAGTCAACACGCCTGAATCAGAAGGAGGTTTTCCGATTACGACCGCATGATAGATTCGTTCGACCGTCCGATCTTTGAATTGTTTTTGCAGCATATCTTTTACTTCTGGAGACTTAGCGAGAAGCAAACAACCAGATGTTTCTCTATCAAGACGATGAACAAGATATGCTCGAGTTGAGTGATTTCTTGAAACCCAATTCAATGCCCGGTCAAACATGGTATCCGATTCACCCCTCTCAGTTGCCACGGAAAGAAGACCTGCGGGTTTGTTGACGACAAGTAATTCGCGATCATCGAATAGAATCTCTGGATCCGGAATCCCATCCACTTTTTTCCTGGCAGGGCTATCGCCCTCAGAACGGGAGAGTGTTTCTACAATTGATCCGATGGAAACAATTTCCTTGGCACGAGTCGCCCTGTTCCCATCTATCCGTACACGTCCATGATCAATCATTCGCCGTAGTGAATTTTTCTTTGCTTCAGGATGGAGGATTGATAATACATCAATCAAATGCCCTTGGGCCACTGCTTCGATCCGCGGGTTGGCCACGAACCTGTCAGGGGGAGGGGGCCATCAAGTTTGACGGGGGCGTTGTGACGGGTGTGCAATGGATGGTATCACTCTGGTATGCATACGGCAAAGAGGATGCCCATGCGCTCGACGCAGGGCACGATTCAGTTGTTGAGGACTTCTAGGATCCGAGCCGCTTTCGCCGCACCGATCCCGCTGACCGTCGCCAACTCCTCGACCGTGGCGGCGGCGACCCCTGCGACGCTCTCGAATCTCGCGAGCAACCTGTCGGCGGTGGCTGGCCCTACTCCTGGAACGGATTGGAGCATGGCGAGACGGTCGAATCGCAGCTCCTTTCGCTCGCGAGTCGCCAGGGCGCCTTCGGCCCCGCTCGCATCGAGAATGACTTTCTGACCTTCCCAGCCGGCATCGGATACCTCACTCGCCTCGACACTGATCACCGTCTGGGCAGCCGCACCTGCACGCTCCTCCCGAGCGACTTCGGCTCCCGGCTCTCCGGGCTGTTGACGCTCGACGAAACGTCCCAATGATTCATCGCCACCCTCAGCGGCGCCCAATCGCTGACGCGCAGCCTTGGTGAGCGCTCCGAGCAGCGCCTGTTCGCGGCGGGCCGCGATCGCCAGGAAGCGTGCGGTCTCCTCACCATCAGCGGTCGTGACCACCGGCAGGCCGAGATCGACGGTGAGCGTCGCGAGCGCGCCCATCAGCGCGTTCATGTGCACCGCTCGCTGCATGAACAGGTCTCCGCCCTCGATGAGCAGCAGTGGTCTCGGCGCGGCGGCGACCAGCCGGTGCGCCTGTTCGAGCAGCCTGCCGTCGAGCAGCGAGTCGACGAAGTCCCGCACGCGCTTGCGCTCGATGAGCACCCGGTCGCCGATCTGGAAGTCTCCGACAGCCAGGGTCTGCACATCGACATCGATTCCCTGAAGGCGCAGCGAGGCGGCGATGGTCGTGTTCAACTCCCGATGGTCGACCACGATGCGGCAGGGGATGTCGGTGGCGTGTTCGAGCGGGTCGACCGCATCGGTGGTGAGCGCCTGCACGATGTCCTCGGCGGCGCGTAATGCCAACCCTTCGAGGTTCACCGGAATCGGCTCCGCATCTGCCTCTTCGCCACCCCCCAGCATCCTCTCGGATGCCGCATCAGAGGGATAGAAGTCGAGTCCCCGTTGTCCACGCGGTCTCAGCCGCTGCGGGTCCACCTCGTCCTGCGCAGGGTCCTCCAGCTCATCCTCTTCTTCGTCCGGCTTCCCTACGATGCGCTCGATGCGCTCTCGCTGGGTGCCGAGTTCAGGCGCCAGCCGCTCCCGTTCGGCCTCGACGAACTCCCACGGAGCCTGCTCACCATCATCGCTCTTGATGGTGAACGCCTGCAGCAGTTCGCCATCCTGCTTCCCAGTGGGTGAGCCACGCGAGCGGCGGACACGGTCGAGCACCTCGTGCATCCTGCGCTCGCGCGCCAGCGCGCTGGCCCTCGCTCCTTCATCGCGGGTGCCGGTGGCGATGAGCACGAACACCTGGCCCGAGCGATGCCTGCCGGTGCGCCCACGCCTCTGGATGGTGCGGATCTCGCTGCCGACCGGCTCGTAGAAGATGACCCGGTCGGCCCTCGGCACGTCGAGCCCCTCCTCGCCCACCGAGGTGGCCACGAGCACGTTGCACTCTCCATCCCTGAATCGATGCAGCCCCTCGATCTGCTTCCGTTGGGTCATTCCACGGCTGCCTGCTCGACTCGTCTGACCGACGAATCGTTCGGCGATCACGCCCTCGCATCGGTTGAGTCGACTGACGATCTCGTTGACGGTGTCGCGGAAGTGCGCGAACACGATGACCCGGCTGTCCGGGTCCTGACGGAGTTGCTCCAGAACCAGTTCCTGTGTGTAGTCGACCTTCCTGTGCAGTTCCGGTGTCTCTGCCAGGGTCTGTCTGAGGTCGCGGATTCGCGCATCTCCGAGGAACGCCGCGGCGCTCTTCTGCTCGGCGCCGGTCGCGTGCTCCATACGCTGGAGGGATTCGCGTGAGGCGGCCACACCTTGGCAGAGGAGGTAGCCGATCAGGTTGAGCAGCCGTTGCGCCGTCGCGTTCTGGCGGGCGGCGTTGTAGGCCAGCCCCTCGCGGCGATTGATGGCGACCTGGATCCGTCCGCGCGCATCGGCGAGCGCGCCCATCGTCACTCTTCCGGAATGGACGTAGTAACCGAGCCGGCGCAGTTGATCGACCAGAGTGTCGAGCCATCTCTGCAGCGGGGCGGCGAGCAGGCGGAGTTCCTCGGGGACCTCGACCGGCACATCCTGCACCCGCAGTCCAGCGGCGTACGGTTCGAGCAGCGCATCCTCGGCTCGTCTGACGTGGATGCGCGACAGGCCGAGCCGCTGGCAGACCTCGGTCACCTGCTCATCGGTCGACCCCGGACTCGCCGTCGCCCCGAGAACCAAGGCATTCGCAGCCTGCTGGCGGTAGAGTTCACCCACCTCTCCCGCGGCGTCCTTGCCGATGGCGTGATGCGCCTCGTCGGCGACCAGCAGGCAGACGTCGGTGAGGTCGATGCTGCCCCGCTGGACATCGTTGCGGATGACCTGTGGAGTCGCTACGATGACCGTTGCTGCATCCCACAGCTTCTGGCGCCGCTTCCAGTCGATGGAGCCGTTCAAGGCGACCACTGATTCAGGCCCGTCGTCGAGCACCAGCACCTCGCGCAGATTCTCCAGATGCTGGTTCAGGAGGGCATTGGTGGGGGCGATCATCAGCGCCCTGCCACCATGCTGTCTGAGCCTCTCCGCGATCACCATCCACTCGATGGGGGTCTTGCCCAGCGCAGTAGGCAGTACCAGCAGCGTGGATGCACCCAGACAGGCATCGACTGCCTCGAGTTGGTAGGCTCGCGCCTCGACGCCCCCCTCAACGAGGCCTGGATGGGAAACTGTGGCGTCCATGGAGCCATCACTGAAAACCCACGGTTCAAAATCGTTACAGCCCAGTTCCATCCATCGAGAGCCTATGTTCTCGGCAGGGGGCAGTCCCTGCCAGAACGGCGGGCCCGTAGGGCCCTCCACAGGCCTCATATAGGGAAGGTTGGTCGGCGGGACGCTCACGCAGTGAGGCACCAGACGTCACAGGGCAATGCAACAAGCAACCCAGACCCCGGATTGGAATCCGGTCGACGTCACGGTGGCTCCACAACTGCGTGCGCCGGCGGAACCCCGCCTCGGTGGGATTCCGTCGAAAACCGCCTGAGGAGGCACCCAACATGGGAACCACGCACAAACCGAAGCGAGGTAGTATGGCGTTCAGCCCGCGCAAGCGGGCGAGGCGTCACTTCGGACGTGTCAAGTCGTGGCCAGATACCGATTCCAAAGAAGTTCGAGTACAGGGATTCGCCGGCTGGAAGGCCGGCATGACTCACGTGCTGCTGCGCGACCACAACCCCGGAAGCCCAAGTTCTGGCCAGGAGGTCCGCAAAGCGGTCACCGTGGTCGAGGTTCCACCATTGAGGGTCCTCGGGGTGCGAGGCTACCGCATGACCGTCTACGGAATGCAGACCTCCGGTGAAGCGTGGGCCGACTCCGAGAAACTCAGCGAGAGCATTCCGGAGTTGTCCCGTCGCGTTCCAAAGCGACTCGAACACGACAGTGAAGCACATCACGAAGCGCTCTGCGAGAAGGCAGGAT
>JAKUTA010000140.1 GCA_022447885.1 Candidatus Poseidoniales archaeon
CTGGATGATCTTGATGATGTCCGCACCGATCCGGATGCCCTCGCGTACCGCTTTGCGCATCTCTTCGACGCCGCTGACCTGCGTGGAGATGCCCGGAACCAGCATTCCCGCGGGTGAACAGATCTCCCTCACCGCAGCCAGGTATCTCGGTCCCGGGATCTGCCCTGCGTTGATGGCGTCACGCGTGGCCACGTCCAGGCGCATCTTGGCGGACGCCGCGCCCACGGCCATCGTGTAGCCGGAATCGATGAGGATGCGGGCGGATTCGGCGCATACCAGTACGTGGTCCTCGACCTCCATCGCAGCGATGGCGTCCAGGTCGCCGTTGTTCCAAGTCAGGTGCGTATGGGCATCGCAGAGTCCGGACATCAGCGTCCGACCCTTTCCGTCGATGCTCCGGTCATCGGCCTCGGGAAGGTCACCGCCGCGTTCAACCGCGGCGATCTCTCCATCCCGGACGAGGACATCCGCGGTGAAGGCTTCGTCCTCGTTGCCGTCGATTACCTGAACGTTTCGGAAGATCACGTTCTGTGTGCTACTCATGATTGCTCCTATGTGGCTCTTGGTCCTCTTCTTCTTCTGGACAAGGACAGCGTCAAGACAGGAAGTCGGCCACCAAGGCAGCTACTTCGGTGCCGGCCTCTATTACGGTCCAATGGCCGATGCCGTCGATGACCTCCAGGCGGCTGTCAGCGAATCCGGCCGAGATTCGCTCTGCCTTGTCCGGTGGCGCGAGACCGTCGTCCGTGCCGGTGATCAGTAACACCGGACAGGAAATGGCTGCCTGGTCTGCGTCGACCGACGCAGCGAGTGCCTCGCATGCAGCGGCGTAGCCTTCGCTGTCTTGCCGGAGCAGGCTCTCCCGGACGTATCCGACGACCTCTGGCCGAGATTCCTTGGTGCGCGGCCCGGTTCCTCCGTTGGCTATGCCAGTTGCCACCGCTCCCATGGAATGTTCACGCACGGTGGCGGCCCTTTCGCAAAGGCCGTCCCGTCCCCCATCGGGTAGTTCGCGAATCGGTCCGAGGAGGACAAGTTTGTCGACACGGTCGGGATTCCGGGCCGCGAATTCCTGTGCGATCACGGTGCCCATCGAATGGCTCACGACGCTCGCTGAACTTGCACCCACGTGGTCGAGGACCGCACCGAGGTCCTCGGCCCAGCCTGAGATGGAGAGGCTTCCGGCGAGGGGACTGCGTCCATGACCTTCGAGGTCGAAGGCCACAACTTGGCTGCTCGATGCGAGTCGCGTTGCCACTGCGTCGAAGAACGTGCTGGTGCCGCCGAGGCCGTGCACCATCACGACCGGGTCGCCTTCACCTGAGGTCTCTAGCCACAGTTCCTTGCCGTTTATTGCTGTCAGCATCGCCTTGAGCCTCTCTCTTTCCCTCTGTTCCTTCTGTTCCATGGGTCTCTTCCAACGGGGCCTATTTGAAGGTGTTCTCCAGAGTCCCCACGTTTGAGATTTCGATTCGGACGCAGTCGCCGGGCTTCAGGAAGCGCGGCGGGTCATAGCCGATACCGACGCCTGCCGGTGTTCCCGTAGCGATGAGGTCGCCGGGTTGCAGGGTGAATCCCTCGGAGATGACCGAGATGATCTCTGGCACAGAGAAGATCAATTCCCTCGTGTTGGCTTCCTGACGGAGTTCATCGTTCACATAGCAGGTCAGGCGCGTGTCGGAGAGATCGACCTCATCACGTGTTACGGCCCTTGGGCCCATGGGGCAGAACCCGTCCAGGGTCTTTCCGAGAAGCCACTGTCGATGCCGCTTCTGGCGGTCGCGAGCGGTAACGTCGTTGATCACCGTGTAGCCCCACACGAAGTCCATTGCTTTATCAACGGGTATGTCTCGTCCCTGTTTCCCGATGAGAACTGCGAGTTCAGCCTCGTAGTCGACCTGCGACGTTACGTGCGGCAGCAGATCGATTGTCTCTCCAGGGCCCACGACGGACGAACCGAACTTGCTGAAAATAATCGGGAATTCGGGCTGTGAGGTCGTCGTCGCCGAGGTATCGAAGCCGCTCTGTGAAAACTCGATGCTGTGTTCGCAGTAGTTCATTCCGACACAGAGAATGTTGCGACGCGGGCACGGAATCGGTGCCAGAAGCTGCACGTCGTCAAATACCGCCCATTCGACCGGAGCGGGGACCTCGTCTCCGGCGTCGATGACGTCCAGGAGTGAACTGAACGCTGGGGGAAGGAACCCCAGCTGGTGGGGATCCGATTCGGCCTCTATGGCGACGCGCTGCTGGCCTTCGTAGCGCACCGTTAGGAACCGCATCGCCCCCTCCAGATCAATTTGAACCAATAACGACTACTTGGTTGGCACCTTAATCTCGAGGCATCGCATTCGTCAACCGGACGACGAATCCGGGGAATCCCGGCAAGTTGGAGTCCTGGTGGGTTCTCCCGGCAACCCCGAGAGCTCTGAGTTAGGGCTGATCCGATCCGAGCATGGCGTTCGAGACGTATCGCAGGTGCTCCATCACTCCGGCCTCAGCGGCCTCGAGGTCGCGACGGGTTAACGCTTCGACGATCGTTCGGTGATGGCGCTCATACGCGGCTCGGCTTTCGGGACTGTACGACCTGCGCTTCAACTCTCCCCAAACCGATGCGTTACGGGCCTCGGTGATGCGGTCGTAGAGGTCCACGACCAGCGGGTTGTGGGTCGATTTCACTATCGCTGTGTGGAGCGCCGCGTCCAACCGCTCCCATTCATCGGGGGTCGAAGCCTTCTCTGAAGCCTCCATGATCTCCACCAGTTTGCCGAGGTCAGCAAGTGTCGCAGTGGCTATGGACAGTTTCACTATGGCGGGTTCGAGTAGTAAGCGGACAACGAGGACATCGCGCGGGCTTATGTTTTCGGCACCGCTGTGGGACTGAAGTAGGAAGGTGCCGCGTCCAACGGTCCGGGTGATGATCCGCTCTGCTTCGAGACGAGCGAGGCCTCGTCGGAGTTGTGTCCGGCTCATCCGAAGGAGCTCTACGAGTCTTCGCTCGGGTGGGAGACGATCGCCCACCCCCAGGCTGTTGTCCGAGCAATATTCCCGTATGGCTCCAGCAGCCTTTATTTCGTCCATCTGCGTACATTGGCTGTTATTGGCAGTGTGCGCAAGTCATTCGTGCGCCTACTCGAGGGCACCCGAGGCCTTGACCTTGCGACCCGTCGTGGTTTCGCCTACCGTCCGGACCAAATCGGTTCAATAATCCAGGTTGGTTGGATTCACCAGCAATCAGGGAGGGGAGTGAGTGGGCCTGGCCAGGGCAAAAAGAAAAAGAGAGGATGGGTCTGAGTTGCACCAGTTGGCTCGCCTAGGTGCCCAAGCCGGGGGCGGCTGATGGAGTTCTTCACCGAGTCGATCGTGATCGGGCTGACGCAGTACGCCCCCCTGATCCTCGCTGCGATGGGACTCGCCCTGATCTACCGTCTGAGCGGTCTCATCAACGTCGCCTACTCGGAGACGATCACTCTCGGTGCCTACATCGGGATGTGGATCAACACGACCTTCGGAGTCGGGTTCTACGCCACTTTGCTGCCGACCGCCATAGGGTCGGGACTGCTTAGCGTCGCCACATACCTCGCGATCTTTCGACCCGCGAAACAACGCAACGCTGGCGTCCTGGAGATGATCATCATCTCGTTCGGACTGTCGATCTTCCTTCGCCACAGCCTCCAATTCGTCTTCGGGTATCCGGTTCGCTTCTACAAGGTTTCCCGACCTGACGTCATCCGAGTGTTCGACGTTGGTGTGACAACTTTTCGCCTGCTGGCACTGGTCAGCGTCGTGGTTCTCGCTCTACTGATCTACTGGATCGTGCAGCGATCTCGGCTGGGCCTGCAGATTCGTGCTCTAGCGAGTGACGAGGACCTAGCACAGGTCAGCGGTATCCGGCCCCTCTTCGTCACGGTCCTGATCTGGTTCATCGCCGGCGCAGCAGGCGGACTCGCCGGTTCGTTCTGGGGTGTGGGCTCCAACGTGGCGCCATTGCTCGGATGGCGACAGTTCCTCTTAATCTTCCTGGTTGTAATGGTGGGAGGAGCGAAGAACATCGGCGGAGTCATCATCGTCGGAGCCATAACCGGGGTCGCTCTAGCTGCTATGACCCTTCACTTCGGCCAGGTCCTCTACGCGCAACTCGCCCTCATCGTCGCCTTCGTGGTCTTCATGAAGTTGCGAGGCAGTCGAAGCGTCGGAGCAG
>JAKUTA010000141.1 GCA_022447885.1 Candidatus Poseidoniales archaeon
TCTCGATCGGCTCAAACCCCGTCTCTATTCGATCGCCTCGTCACCTGACGCCCACCCCGGCGAAGTCGAGTTGACCGTCGCCATAGTCCGCTACGAGCATCATGACCGCGCTCGCGGTGGCCTGTGCACCGTCTACCTCGCTGACCACACCGAACTCAACACCCGCGACATCCCGGTGTTCATGTCGCCCACCCGCTCCTTCGTGCTGCCTGAGGACGGAGATGTGGACATCATCATGGTCGGACCGGGAACCGGTATCGCTCCCTTCCGAGCCTACCTCGAGCAGAGGGAGATAGACGGCGCGAAAGGGCACAACTGGTTGTTCTTCGGCGACCGTACCGAGAAGGGGGAGTTCCTCTATCGGGAACAGTTGCAGCACTGGCTGAAGACCGGTCACCTGACACAGCTCGATCTGGCGTGGTCGCGCGAACCCGACAAGCCGAAGGTCTACGTCCAGCACCTGATGAAGAAGCACGCCGCCGAGATCTGGGTGTGGCTCGAAGGAGGGGCCTACTTCTATGTCTGCGGCGACAAGAATTACATGGCCAAGGATGTCCACCAGACACTCATCGACATCGTCGAGGAACATGGCGAGATGTCAGCCGATGATGCGAAGCAGTTCGTCGAGGTGGGCATGATGAAGGAGGAGAAGCGCTACCTCCGAGATGTCTACTGAACCTCATCCGTGTGATGGGTCAGGCTCTTGAACCGGGTTCTCTCGTCGGGTTGCATGTTCGAGCGAGTGCTCATCGCCAACCGAGGCGAGATCGCGCTCAGGATCCTCCGCTCGCTGCGCGGGCTGGGATGCGAAGTCGCCATCGTGCACGGGCGCGAGGACAGGCTCTCCCTCCCTGTTCGCCTCTCCGACCATGCCGTGCCGCTCTATCTGGACAACCCGATCGATTCCTATCTCGACATCGATGCGGTCCTCGGAGCTGCCAAGGAGGTCGGAGCGCAGGCGATTCACCCCGGCTATGGGTTTCTGGCAGAGAACGCCGAATTCGTGCGCCGCTGTGAGGAGGAAGGCATCACGTTCATCGGTCCGTCCTCAGAGGTCATTCGCAATCTGGGTGACAAGATAGAGGCACGTCGGCTGATGCAGGAAGCAGGCCTGCCGGTGGCTGCCGGCAGTGACGAGCCGGTATCGAACGCGGACGAGGCGGCAGCACTCGCGACCGAGATCGGTTACCCGGTCATCCTCAAGGCGGCGGCGGGCGGCGGCGGCATCGGAATGCAGATCGTGAACGATGCCAGTGAGTTCGATTCAGCCCTCAAGTCGTGCCAGTCGCGCGCCGCCTCTGCTTTCGGCGACGACCGTGTGTTCCTGGAGAAGTTCATCGAGGGTGCCCAGCACATCGAGTTCCAGGTGCTCGCTGACGGAACCGACGCCGTGCATTTCGGCGAGCGGTTCTGCTCCATCCAGCGCCGCCACCAGAAACTGCTGGAGGAGGGACCATGGCTCTCGGAGGAGGTGCGCGCGGACATCGGGGCACGAGTGTGTGAGGGAGCGCGGTCGGTGGGCTATCGCGGGCTGGCGACCTTCGAGTTCCTCCGTGATTCATCGGGCCAGTTCAACTTCCTGGAGGTCAATCCACGGGTGCAGGTGGAGCACACGGTGACCGAGATGTTGACCGGTCATGATCTGGTGAGTCTGGGCATTCGCGTGGCTTCGGGAGAGTCGCTGCCGCTGTCGCAGGAGGACATCCAATTGTCCGGCCACGCGATCCAATGCCGCATCAACGCCGAGGACCCGCGTCGGTTCACCCCCTCACCAGGAAGATTGTGGGATTGCCACTTCCCCGGTGGCTTCGGCGTGCGCGTGGACACGCACGCGCACGTGGGCTACGAGATGCCCGGATGCTTCGATTCGCTGTTGGCCAAGTTGATCGTCTGGGGGCCAGACCGCGAGCGGGCGATCGCCGGCATGCGCAGCGCGCTCGCCGAGACTACCCTCATCGGTGTGGAGACGGTGATACCGCTGCATCAGGCGATCATGGACGAGCCCGACTTCCAAGCCCGGCGGGTGACGATCGCCTATCTGGACGAGCATCCCAACTTGCTCTAGCCTAGACGCTGTAGCCCGGCGAAGCTCAATTTGTCCGCCTCTGACACCCCGGTGGTGGACCGAAGGGAGACGAAGCTGGAGGGTGCTTCCGGTCGCGGCTGCTTCTGCTCATCGAGCAGTTTCTTGATGTCCACCTCATCTCCTGTGGACAGGCTGCGCAGGATCTCGGCGGCGAGGTCGTCAGCGATCCTGCCGCCTCCGCTTCGTGTGAGCAGGTCGAGTCGCTCGGAGATGTCCGCCTGCGCGTCCTGGTCGGCACGCAGGCGCAACAGTTGCGTGGAGACGAGTTCTGCATCCCGTGGCTCGTCGTCGTCGAAGCCGTCGTCGTCACCGTAGGTGTCGCGATATCCATCTGCTGGATCTCGTCTGAGGATCCGACCCATCTTCCTCCCACTGTTCCCGATCTGCTTGAGCCGTGGGCTGACCCAGGCGCGTATCGAAGCGAACGCGCTGCGCTCACTGGGTCGTCGGGTGGCTGGCTTCAGTCGCAACCGTTCGAATTCTGGGCGCGTGGCGCGCATCCTCTGCAGGGTCGGGTACTCCTCAAGCGGGTCGCCGAGCGGCGCATGCCGTCCTTGCGTACCATCGCCAGGTACCTTGGGAGGCCTGTATTCTCCCTCTGCCAACTTCGCTACCGCCACCACACCGGGCGTGCATTCAGGTCGCAGTGCGTCGCGGTTCGGCTCGGGGAGTCCGCTTAGATGAGGAGAGGCGGAGGTGATCATCGCGTACGAGGTGGCTCCGACCGGCTCATTCCGCCACGCGCTGGGGTGGGGGGATGAGGGCGCGTGTGCTCCAACCGCCGGTTGGAATGACTGGCTCGGGTACGAGGAAGTGGGCGATGCAGTGGGCGCAGGGTTGCTGGAGAACGATTCGGGTCCCGAGTTCCCTTCGGCCTGGTCGAGCGTGTCGAACAGCCCACCCTCAGCGAACATACCGCCTCCGCCGAACTCGTTCTGCTCGAACGAGAAGCCCGCCTCCTGTCCGGCGTTTCTGGCTTCTGAGAGTGATTGGTCCAGCAGGGTGCTTCCATGCGACGGTGAATCCGTGCTGCTCGGAGATGATGACGAGCCACCCTGTCCGATCTGCCATGGAACCTGGTAATCCCCCGAGCCAGTCACGGCGTTGTAGCCGTCAGCGCGCTGCGTGCTGCTGTGCGGGATAGGCTCGCTTGTCTGAGTGGCACGCTGGTCCCTGAGCGCGACCGTCGCCCGCTCGAACACCGGATGTGCGTCGTTCATCACCGGTTGGGGTGCGCTCGCCTCGAGGTGCACCTCGTCGTCGCTGAGCAACTCTGCCTCATGCACGGGCTCGTCACCGAGTGCCCGCCTGCGCTTGTCGGAGAGCCGGGCCAGCGCGCTCTCGAGTGTGTCCTCCTCGTCCGGCTCCTCGAATTCGGCGAGCGCCGCCTCGCTGGCAGCGACCGCCTCGATGTTCTTCTGGAAATCCTCTATGCGCCCGATGGTCGGGTAGTTCGGTTCTATCAGTTCGTCCAGTCCGAGACGCGCTTGGTCGAGAGTGACACCATCAGCCATCCGATCGAGCATGATGTACAATCGCTGGAGTTTGTGGTCGCGGCCATACAGGATGTGGCGGTCGCCCTGACGGGTGTCGATACTCAATGCCGGGCGCCTTCCCAGCAACCAGATGAGCAGGGCGAACGCGCCCAGACCGTAGGCATAGAGCTGCACTCTTCCATCCAGCACTCGAGCACCGGCGAGCAGGGAGACGATTCCGATGATGGCCACCAGTGGCGGGGTGATGGCGACGTGATGGTGGCGCAGGCAGTGAATCGCGTCCAGATCGATGCGCATCCCCTTGCCGTCGCGCCGTTCCAACAGCAGCGTCCGCTCACTGAGAACACACTTGATTCGACCGTCGATTCCGGCCACTCTCAGTGAATGGAATAATTCGTGCTCCAGAAAGTCTCCCCCTTCTATGCTATACCTCATCCAAGGCCTTGCCCAGCGTGCATCCCAAGACGCACAGGTTTGCGGTCCGCTTATGTTGATTCCCCTGACGACATGGCGCGAGACGCACGTATGCGCACCCACGAGTGGGGGCGACTCAGGCGGCCTATGGCCATCCGCTCACGCTGCGAATGTCCTGATCAGTCGCTTCGGATCATCTCGT
>JAKUTA010000142.1 GCA_022447885.1 Candidatus Poseidoniales archaeon
CGACCAAATCGTGGACTGGCTTGATTCACAAGAACGTCACCCCGGTCGAGAGCAGCCCCTGTGCGTAGGCTCTTGGCTCGAACTCCCAGCCGCGGATCCGTGGCCCGCCTCCTTTTCCCTTACCGCTTGGGTCTACCCCACCGCCCATCCCGGTCGCGTTCCGGTCGTCGCCTCTGGGGCCGACGACACCAACGAGGTTGGACGCTTGGAGATCGGAGAGGATTGGTGTCTCCACGGTGCGCTTCGGGTCGGGGGGACCGTGCACGAGGTGACAGCCGACGCTGAGATCCGGCCCGGGCGCTGGCACTTCCTTGGCATCTCCTTCGATTCGGAGAGTCGAATGCTCGGAACCTTCTCTGCTGCACGAGGCGCCTCTGTCTTCGCCGTCAATCGCGTTCCTATTTCGGAGAGCACCGTGGAGTCCGCCGCCGGTCCACTGTTGATTGGTGCCCAGCGCTGCGAGGGCGCCACGCTGAACGCATTCAACGGCAAGGTGGGAGGTATCAGCCTGTACGACACTGCACTTGATGACATCGATCTCAGTGACTTGAAAAATGGTGCTCCTCCACGCGGCCCGCGCTGTGAGGGGGCGTGGGACTGCAGCCGCGAGATCAGCGGAAACCGCGTCGTCGACATCTCGGGCCGCGGTCGTCACGGTGTCACCCGTAACGGTCCCACCCGCGGCGTCACAGGTCCAGACTGGCGTGGTTCCAATGACACCGTCTATGCCGCGGCACCTGTGCGTTACAACGCCGTCCACCTCCACGAAGATGACCTCGAAGACGCCGACTGGACGCCCACCTGTGGCTTCACCATCCCTGCTGACGCCCGAAGCGGCATCTACGCAGTACGGATCTGCGCCGGTCTGGACATTGAGACTCTCTCCTTTGTTGTACGAGTCGGGGAAGCGCAAGGGGCGGACATCTTGTTCGTCGTTCCCACGCTCACCTGGCTTGCCTACGCGAACTTCGATGCAAGGAACAAGCACGACATTGGACTCTCCCTCTATGACAACCACACCGACGGCACCGCGAACTATTACGCGACCTGGCATAAACCCACGTCCTCCACCCGTCCTGATCTCTATTTCGAGGTTGAGGACGGTGGGGGCGCCGCACCAAAACTCGACCCCATGTCTCAGGGCATGGAGGAAAAGGCATCCCACCTGGTTATGGCGGACCTCTATGTCATCCACTGGCTGGAGCACCTCGGAGTCGCGTACCACGTCATCGCTGATGATGATCTCCACCGTCGAGGAGCAGAGGCCCTGCTGCCCTACGCCGTTGTTGTCAGCGCCGGTCACCACGAGTACTGGACACCACAGATGTTGGACGCGATGGACGCCTATCTCGAGGTCGGAGGGCACCTCCAGTACATGTCTGGAAACGGCCTCTATTGGGCGACATCACTCCATCCACAGAATCCCCACCTGATGGAAGTCCGTCGGGGAGGCGGCACTGCGACCAGCGAAGCGGAAGCCGGCGAATTGCAGCACAGCAGCACGGGTCTGCTCGGTGGCACATGGAGCGATCAAGGCCGGGCCCCACAGCAGTTGGTGGGCGTGGGAATGGCCGGTCAGGGCTTCAGCCGCGCACCTGGTTTCCACCGCCTAGCCGATTCCTACGATCCCCGTGTCTATTTCATCTTCGAAGGGGTGGAGGCGGACGAAGTGATCGGCGACTTCGGTCTCAACCTCCGAGGTGCCGGCGGCTTTGAGTTCGACCGTATCGACCGTGCTGAGGGCACCCCCTCCGATGCGTTGCTACTGGCTTCCACCGTTGAACCACCTGAGACCTATTATCGCGCGATGGAACATGGGGTTGGCCGCGGTCCTCACGATCCGCTTGTACGTGGCGACATGACCTATTTTGAGCGCGGTCGCGGCGGTGTTGTCTTCAGCGTCGGGTCCATCACCTGGTCAGGTTCTCTCTCGTATCGCGATTACGACAACAACGTCGCGCTTATTAGCACAAACGTCCTCCGTGATTTCATGCGTCGTGGCTCACCAGGGGGGTCGGATCGCTAAGGGCCGGTGTCGTATGTTGATTGGTACACCGCTAACTCGGTCAATAGGTTGCTCGGCCGCCCGAGATGTCGTATACCGCCCCGGTCGAGAAACTGCATTTGTCGGAGGCCAGCCAGGACACCAATTCTGCGACCTCGTCGACCTCTCCGATCCTGCCCATCGGGATCTTCGACAACATGTATTCGAGCACTTCCGGTGCGGTCCGTGCATTCATCGGCGTTGAGATAACTGCCGGGGCTATCGCGTTGACGAGGATGTTCTCGGTTGCCAATTCTTTCCCAGCTGACTTGGTGAGGCCGATGACCGCAGCCTTTGATGCCGAGTAGGCGGACAACTTCGGGTTGCCTTCCTTTCCCGCGATGCTTGCGATGTTGACAATGCGTCCCCACCCGCTGGCTCGCATACCAGGGATTACCGCACGCATCGTGTTGAAGGTACCGGTGAGGTTGACCTCCAGGGTCCTGCGCCATGCCTCGTCTTCGACTTCCCAGAACGGAACGTTGGGTCCGACGACCCCGGCACTGTTGACCAGGACGTCGACTGGACCCGTATCGGCGACCACCTCAGCGACCGCTGTGGGATTGGTCACGTCAAGTATTCTGTATTCAACGTTTGGGGTGTCCAGTATCTCCCTTTCCTGGGGGGTGGGCTGGATGTCGGTAGCAATTACGCGAAGTCCGTCATCCGAGAGGCGTCGTGTACAGGCCAGGCCGATTCCCTGGGCGGCACCGGTGACAAGAGCGGTTCGTGGTGTTGGCATCCTCTCCTCCTCGCTGTCAGATGTGTCGTGGCTCAGTTCAGGTTCGGCAGCGGAAGGCCCTGAGCCTCGGCTCGTTCAAACCACTGTGCGGTCTCGCTGATGCTGTCACCCAGGGCCGTGCAGGTGACTTCGCCCAACCGTGCGCGGAGCGAACTGTCGTCCATACCGTGAGGGAACGGCAGTGTCTGGTTTCCATGGGTTACGCCCAAGAAGCCCGTCACGGCTTCGATTGATCCGATGAACTCCTCGACGGGTGCTATGTGGCCACCGAGGCCGAAGAGTTCGGCTCCCGCGGGATCCACTCGGGCGGAGTCGATGAAGATCCTCGCCACATCTGGCGCGAATTGGAATCCGAGGACACCGCCGTAGTCAATGTGGAAATTCTTGCCCCGAACCGCTGCGAGGATCGCTGTCGTTGGTTGTGAGGTCAGTCCCTGGTCGCGTCCAGGACCGTAGACCGTATGGGGGATCAGGCCAATGCTGGGAAGTCCATCCTCGAGTTGGTAGACGCGAGCCATCGCCTCGTTTGCACACTTCCAGACCCCGTAGAGGGTGGAAGGTGCCCGGTCATCGTGGGCGGTAAGGATCGGCTGTGGGTAGTCGTTGGCATTCCCAAAGACGGCCACGCTGCTCGCATAGACGAGATTGTCGATCGACCGTCGCAGGGCCGTCTCGAAGATATTCACCGTACCCACCACGTTGACCGCAGCTCCACCCGGTCGGTCATCGCGACAGAATGGGACCTGGAGGGCCCCGAGGTGGATGATGTGGGAGACCCCGGCACTTGCTGCCAGGACTTGTTCAAGCTCCGTAAGGTCGCCTTGGACGTAGTGGATCCTGCACCGATCCGCGGGATCGATTATGAGTTGGTGGCGTCGGTCATCCGTACTCAGATCGAAGGCCACGACATCGCACCCTTCGGTGAGAAGATGGCGGATTACCCAGGAGCCGATACAGCCCATCGCACCCGTGACGAGGTAGCGGTCGGAAGTCAAAGGCATCGGTTCCGGATCGTGCCGATCCCCTGGATAGTCGAGTTGAGCACGTCACCGGGCTCCAGGTACTCCGGAGGTGTCCGGCCGAATCCAACACCCGACGGTGTACCGGTGAACACGAGATCACCTGCCCGGAGTTCGCAGATTGACGACAGGTACACCAGAAGCGAAGGGATGCCGTGGATCAACTGCGAAGTCCGAGCCTGCTGCACGTTCACGTCGTTTCGATCGCACCGAATCTCGAGATCCCACGGACTCTCGAACTCGTCGAGCGTGACGACTTCTGGACCAATCTGTGCGAAACCCCTGTGTGACTTGGACAGGCTGAACTGGGGATTGTTCCCCGCGAGTTGCAGATCACGCTCGCTCAGGTCCTGACCGACGGTCAATCCGGCTATGTAACCTTCAAT